>CAZMVS010000186.1:0-7097 GCA_964569525.1 uncultured Planctomycetales bacterium | reverse complement strand
GGATGGCGATCCCACTGCCCGCCAGTTCCCGAGCCTTAAGCGCCATGTGCAGAATACCCGTACAACACGGCACCTCCATGTGAGCCACGGTTATATCCTGAAGATCATTCATCTCGATCATGCGAGCCAGCTTCTCCACGTACCCTTGCGGGTCATCCAGCTTGGGGCAGGCAATGGCTACGGACCGCCCCGGCAGCAACCGCGAATGGAATCCGTCATATACAACAGGCACACAGTCAGCAGCGATCAAAAGGCGGGCGCCTTTCAGCATGGGGGCTTCGGGGGGCAACAGGCGCAACTGGACCGGCCAATGGCCGAGAGCGGACGGTAGCTCGGCATCCTGTGTGTCATCGGTCGATGGCGAACTTGCGGGATAACGGCCGTTGTTTCCCATGGAAGGCGTGAAATTCGTCACTCGGCTGCCGGGACAACCGCCGGTCGGTTTCCGCCCCGCCTCTCGCGAACCAAATACGGACGGGCAGACTGATTTTTCACCGGCTGACGAAGCGGATTCAACTTTAGCGCGACGGCTGTTGATCAGCTCTTTTCGACGGGCGACCTCGGTTTCGTCGAACGCTTCAGTCTCTCGTTTTTCGATGCGGATAGCACCCCGTGGGCAATGACCAAGGCAAGCCCCCATCCCGTCGCACAATGTGTCAGAGACCACCCGGGCCTTACCGTTGATCACCTGCAAGGCCGCTTCTTCGCAGGCGGGCACACATTGACCGCAACCGTCGCAAAGCTCTTGGTCAATCACCACAATATCCCGTAACATTCCTGATCCTCCGTCATTATACGGTATTCCATTTTTCTGCTTGCCAAACTGCTCACAGTTTCGGACAATCGCCCACAAAAGGCCTTGATCTGGATCAAGCCGGGGCATTTTTTCAAAAAAAATTTGGATCACATGGATCTGACCGCTCATCACATAATTCGTAAGTGCTTTCTATTCAAGAACTTAAACGACGAAGAGATTGCCCGGGTAGCGGAGCGTAGTCGGCTGGTAAATTTTCGAAAAGGGATCTTGATTTTGCAGCAGGGGGACGAGGTTCCCGGTCTATATTGTGTGGGGAGCGGCATTGTCCGGGTGTACAAGCTGGCCCCAAATGGGAAGGAACATATTCTTCACTTCGCCGAGCCGGGGCTGACCTTCGCGGAAGCAGCGGTTCTGGGCGGTTTCGAGAGTCCCGCCTTCGCTGAGGCAGTCGAGGACACTACCTGTGCCCTGCTGCCGACGGACCAATTGCATCAACTAATGCAGACCGAGCATGCCTTTTGTCTAAAATTCGTGGAAGGCATGTCCCTTTGGGTGCGTAAATTGGTTGGACTGCTGGAGGATATCGTTTTGCGTGACGCGGCCGGTCGGGTGGCCGGCTACCTGTTACGCTCCGCTCCCAAACAGGCTGAACAGAGTTTTTCCCTGCCGGTGATGAAAAAAGACCTGGCCAGCCATTTAAATTTAACCAGTGAAACCCTTTCGCGAACCCTCCGCCGCCTGGCAGAAGTTGAGCTGATCGAAATGCCCACTCCCGGCCGGGTGCGCATCAAAAACCGGCAGGCCCTTGAAGAAATCGCTGAAGGTCTGTTGCCGGACGAATTCGCCTGATAGGCGTCATGCATCCATCGCAGGCTCACTCCGCAACATCCGCCATTTACGAAAAAACCCGGCCGATACGACCGGGCTTTTGAGCTTTTTGGAAAAAAGTGACTGCTAGGCTTTTAGAAAATGCGAATTACGCCATGGCAGAGGTAGGCACCAATTGGAACTCGCGGATTTCGCCAGCAATCGTCTCCTGTTCCTTTTGCTCCAGGAACGGGCACAAAGGCAGGGATAACAATTGTTCGGCATATTTCTCCGCGTTCCGCAATGGGCGGGGAATAATACACCGTCGGCTAAAGGCCAATTGTCGGTGGATGGGCATGGGATAATGAACGCCCGTTTCAATGCCCAGCTCACCAAGATGTTTGGCCAATGCGTCGCGCTGCTTCGAGCGAACCACGAACAGGTGCCAGACATGCTCCACGTCTTCCCGCTGCTCGGGCAACGTAACTGTTGAATCGGTCAGCAATTCAAGATACTTCTCCGCCAATTGCCGACGAGTTTCGTTCCATTGATCGAGATATCGCAGCTTCACCCGCAGCACGGCGGCTTGGATGTTGTCCAGACGGCTATTCCATCCCCGAATTGCATGGTTGTCCTTGGACCGCAAGCCATAATTGCGTGCTTCGCGCAGCCAGCGGGCCAGACTATCTTCGTTGGTAACAATCGCCCCACCGTCACCCATGGCTCCCAGATTTTTGCCGGGATAGAAACTGAAGCAACCGGCCCGGCCGACTCCGCCGACACGTCGTCCCTGGTACCGGGCACCATGGGCCTGCGCGGCATCCTCGATCACCAGCAGGTTGTGTTCTTCCGCGAAGGCCTGGATCGTGGCCATGTCCGCCGGTTGTCCGTAAAGATGCACGGGGATAATACCCTTTGTCTGTGAGGATATAGCCGATGCCAACTGCCGGACATCAAGGTTGTAGGTGGACGGATCGTAATCAACCAGGACCGGCATGGCTCCGGTTTGATGGACCGCCATGGCGGTCGCCACGTGGGTGTTGGCCGGCAAGATAATCTCATCCCCCCGACCGACGCCCAGCCCTTTCAAAGCCAGGGTTAAGGCGTCGAGACCGTTAGCCACCGTCACACAATGTTTCGTCTCGCAATAGGCGGCGAATTCTTCCTCAAAAGCCCGCACCTCTGATCCCAGAATAAAATCTCCGCGTTCGATCGCCGCTTTGACAGCCGCCTCGATCTCGTCGTTTAAGGCTACATGCATTCTTTCAAGATTGACAAGTGGGATAGACATGATAAGGCATCCTTTTTGCTTTTATGGTTTAAGATGAGGCAAAATTGATATCACTGAAGCCGTCACCCATTTCTGTTTAGGCAGGCTCGTCGTTATTTGCGGTTCTTTCCCTATCCGACGTGTTTTTCATCCACCGACGGCCATACGAGCCTGGTCATTCCGCAAGCATGGCTCGGACAAGCCCCGGGTAAAATCGCTACGTTCGGCCAGGAGAGCACGATTCTCTTTGCTGTAATAAGTGGCCTCAGCCTCATTCTGGGATCGGGGAACGATGTTCTCCAGCATGGGCATGGTTTGGGTAAAAAGCGTGTAGCCATATTCCAATGCCCGGCCGTAAACATCGATGACTTCGTCACATTCCGGATAAATGCTATACAGCAGCTGCCCCACGATTGGGCCGTCGTTGATGTACGGCGTTAATTCATGCAAGGTCACTCCGTGGGTAGTTTCGTTATTTTTCAGAGCCCAGTTGATAGGATTCATACCCCGGTATTCAGGAAGGGGCCGTTGTGTAAATTCAATGAGCGGCGACATTTGTTGATAAACCATGGCCGAATGATCTTGTCATAAAAAACACTGATCGCTAAATCCACGCCGAAGTTATCTGCTCCTACACAAGGAATGTAGCGATAATGTCCACTGGGCACATAGCGTACACCGTTTTCTTCACACCATTGCACCAGCGAGTTGGTCCAGGTCGGCTCGGGGATGACAGGAACAACACAATGTATCTGGTACTCCAGGCTGTCGCGGAACCATTCGGCGATTCGAATGGCCAAGGTTCCCTTACCTAAAATAATGACGCTTTTCTTCATCGCTTGTTTAACCTCGTGTAAAAGGCTTATATGAATATGATTGCAGTCGATTTTTCTTCCACAGACCTGTCCATCTGCCGGTTTTCATGGAGCATGGCGCCGATCCTGGAAATGTACCGGCCTATCCGCTGTTGCTGACGTCCGATAAACCAACCGCGCGTTTCGAACACACAGTCCATGAAAACAATATGCTGCTGGTGATATCGGCTCGCAAAAAGAGGCCCTCAATTTGTTAGCAAGATAATTCCGGGGAGAAATTCGCCTGAACTTTTTACATCAACTCTCCAACTTGAAGCGGAGCTTGCAAGGGAAAATCAATGCCCGATAAAAATCGCCGACAAAGCTCAGTCCAATCCATGAGTTGCCGATAATCTAAGTATGTCCGTATTTTTAAAAGAACGTGAAAAGGCTACCCTGCGACGGCAGCGGCCCCGAGCAAGGTCCGAAAATATATCGACTCCGCGACCTGATATTAAGGCTGAGGACTTCCAGCCCCTTTCAGACCGGCTGGAATGGCGGCTGGTGGCCAAGGCCCTGACCATTCGGCGGACGGAGGAAAAACTGCTGGAGTTGTTTGCCCAGGGCAAGCTCTTTGGCACTGTACATACCTGCATCGGCCAAGAGTGGAGCGGGGTGGCAGTTACCGAAGGGCTCGAACCCGGGGATTACCTGTTCAGCAATCACCGCGGACATGGGCATTACCTGTCTTGGACTGACGACGTGGAAGGGCTCATCGCGGAGATCATGGGACGGGCTACGGGTGTCTGCGGGGGCCGCGGGGGCAGTCAGCATTTGTGTCGCAACGGTTTTTTTTCGAACGGCATCCAGGGGGGGATCGTACCCGTGGCCGGCGGACTGGCAGCCGCTCAGCAAATGCAAAGTCGAGGCACCGGCATTACCACGGTTTTCATCGGTGACGGCACCCTCGGCCAAGGAGTGGTTTACGAAACACTGAACCTGGCGGCCAAGTGGTCC
This sequence comes from uncultured Planctomycetales bacterium, assembly GCA_964569525.1. Taxonomy (GTDB): domain Bacteria; phylum Planctomycetota; class Phycisphaerae; order UBA1845; family PWPN01; genus JAAYCU01. Next base: position 2,452 of record CAZMVS010000186.1, on the reverse strand, counting down.
CTGCCGCTTTTAATCGTGCTGGAAGACAACGGCATTGCCCAGTCCACCCCAACGGCTACCACCCTTGCGGGTAATATCGATACTCGGTTTAAGGGATTCGGCATCGAGGTCTGTCGCACGAATACCTGGCAGCCGGATCAACTGATAACCAACGCCCAAGAAGCGAGTCAATTCGTGCGGCAAGCCCGGCGCCCCATGCTGCTACACGTGGATACCTTTCGCCTCAAGGCTCATTCCAAGGGCGATGACCAGAGAGATCCAGAATTTGTACGCGCTTATGCAGAGGAGGATCCGCTGAATCGCATCTTGGCGGAGAAGGATCCGGAAATCGATCGTCTGGTAACAGCGATTGACCAAAGGCTGGAAAAAGCGATTGAAAAGGCTGAGGCGGCTCCCTTCACCTCGATTCCCGAACAACAAGTGGAATCCGCTGAAACAAGGATATCAGAAATCGGTGGGAAAGATGGGCAATGGCAGCCGGTAGACTTCGAGTCTGGCCGAATCGACGAGAGAATCCGCCAGGCATTGGCAGAAGCCATGGAAAACGACGAGCGGATCATTCTGCTGGGTGAAGATATCGCTGATCCCTACGGTGGTGCTTTCAAAGTCACCAGAGGGCTCAGCGAACGTTTCCGTCGACGGGTGTACAACACGCCGATCAGCGAGGCGGCTATCGTAGGAATGGGAAACGGCCTGGCTTTGGCTGGCAAGAAACCGGTGGTAGAGATCATGTTCGGCGATTTTCTTCTGCTGGCCGCCGACCAATGGGCCAACCATGCCGCCAAGTTCGCCGGGATTTATAACCACCAGGTCAAAATACCATTAGTTGTGCGTACTCCCATGGGCGGTTACCGGGGTTACGGCCCGACGCACAGCCAGTGTCTGGAAAAACATTTTCTGGGCTTGCCGGGTACTCGGGTATTGGCTTTGCATAAGCGGTGCTGTCCTCGTCAATTCTACCGCAAACTGTTGAGTGACAACGATCTGCCTACGCTAGTCGTGGAGAACAAACTGCTTTATGGAAAACAAGCGGGCCCCACTCCACCGCCGGGCTTCGAATTGTCGGCGACGCGAGAGAAATTTCCCGTCACCCGTTTGAAAAGCCCCGGCCAAAGTGTTTTGACCCTGGTCGCGTATGGGGGGATGGCTGATTTAGCGGAAACGGCAATTCAACAGCTATGGGAGCAGGAAGAGCTGGCCTGCGAACTGTTGATCCCTTCCCAGTTGTATCCACTCGAACTATCGCCCTATTGTGAGTCGGTCTTGCAAACCGGGCATTTACTGATGATCGAGGAAGGCCAGGGATTCGCCGCTTGGGGCAGTGAGTTGATCGCCCAACTTAATCATCACCATAAAAAACCCGCCTTGACCGCGGGTCGTATTTCCGCTGCACAATATCCTATACCCGGGTCCCGACCGGCAGAAGAAAAAGCCTTGCCGAAAGTTAATGATATTGTTCAGTCGGCTATTGATTTAATTCTTGGCGACTGACTCCTCGCTTAATTATCCGGTTCACAAGAAGCCGTAAGAGAATAACTGGCAAACTGTTCTACATATAATTCCGCCCGTTCCTGGTGGGTAACCAGGATCAGGGATAGGCCGCTGCTGTGAGCCTCCAACGTCCGCTCGCGGGCCTCCTGCTCATTCAGCGGCGTCAACTGCTGGATAACCTTGATGACTTTATCAAAATCATTTTGATCGTCGTTGTGCAGCAGAAGCCGCCAAGGCGGCAGTCTTTTGGGAGGGTTATGCTGCGGTGCTTTGGTTGGTTCGACCTTGATAGAATTGGCCCTTTCCACCTTTTGTTCTTTCTGTTTTAGATGTTTGTCCTGTTCTGTCATTGGAATTTGCTTTCCCAAATAAACACTTGGCCTTGCTTTTCTCAGCCTTTATCGCTCACTCTAATTTTCGCACCCCAGAAAGACTATCAAATAAACGAGCTTCGAATTTTGTAAATTATACGCAGCCCTTTTGGAAAAAGGCAACAAAAAGACCGACCCGAGACTCAATCCCGGGCCGGCGAATTTGTAATCCGACCATTTATGACAGGCTAACGCCGGCTTCCTCCGCAGGCCGGATTTTTTGAATCCGGGCAGTAACTTTTCCCCTGCCCAAATTCTTCCCTCCGAAAAGCACAACTCCACCGGCGGTTAAACCCGCCAGCGGCGTCGAGCAACCAACAACAAGCCTCCTGCTAAAAACAAAATCCCGGCCGGCTCGGGCACTGTAGCAAATGAAACGCTAAATCCAAGTTCCTGTACGAAATCACTGGTATGACCAACACCGGAGTTATCAATCGCCATGGTATTGGTCCCTGGTGCAGTAATGTTCTTCCAGGTCCAGGATACTACGGTCCCCGCGTTTCCTTCAAAAGCATGGGGATTCGTACCGTCAAGATACTCGTTCCCGGGTACTTGCACATCGTATTTCCCACCCCAATAATCATTGTAAT
>CAZMVS010000185.1:0-4771 GCA_964569525.1 uncultured Planctomycetales bacterium | reverse complement strand
ATTGCTTCGCCGCCAATTTCCGCTACGACCGCGCCATCCTGACCATTGTTTTTGGCGTCCAGGTTCAGCCGCTGCTTGGCTTGGTAAGCGCGGACGTCTTCCCGCCCCGAGGCGGAGAGACTTTCCAATACCAGCTTATTGATAGAGGCTTTCCGTTGCTCTTCAGCGCCCGCGGACTCGGCGGCAAAAAGAAAGGTCAAAGCCTTCTCGTGCTCGCCGGCCAGGTGATAGTTTTTCCCGATGCGAAACAGGATTTCCGCTTTCTTTTTCCCCTCCGGATTGGTGGCACCAGCCACGCCTTCCCACGCCCGGGCCGCCTCGGCATAAATCTGGTTCCGCTCCAAAGTTTCAGCTAGTTCGGTTAATTCCACCGGCCCGAGGATAGGCGGTGCCGATTTATGACGAGCTTCAGCGGATCTCGAGTCAGTTTGCTCCCAGGAACGTAACAAGATTCCCATTCCCCCGATGATAATCAGGACCACGATGACGACTAACCAGGGAGCGGCGGAACGACCGGCCCTGGAAGGCGGCAAATCGAAATGGAGGTTTTCATTCATCGTGTTACCTTTGCTGTGGCCTCACTAAAAAAGTATTGTCCGTTTCTCAAGCCCCCGAAAAGAATTTTACACGTCTTTTTACTTGTACGCTGAGGTCGGGTCAGTGTTTCATCCGTCGCTCCCGCTGACGGAAAAAATTCAACAAATCTTTCATGTAAGGCCGATCCGTTGAAACTTGGATGGCGTCCATGCCCATCGAACGCATCATGCCCGTCAGTTCCTGTTGCTGACCTCTGCCCGTGGTCGCGAAACTGTCGCGAGTCCGCCGGCGATGGGTGTCCACCAGGATACGCTCCCCGGTTTCCGCATCTTCCAGTTCAATCAGCCCCACGTCCGGCAGGCTGGTTTCCCGGGGATCCGAAATATGCACCGGGATCAAATCATGCCGGGTATGGGTCAAGGCCAGGTTCCGCTCGAAATCGGTATCAATCAAATCGGATACCAGAAAAACCACCGCTTTCCGCTTGAGCACCCGGTTGAGAAAATCAAGGGCGCCGGCTACGTCTGTCCCACCTCGAGTAGGCTGGAAATTCAGCAACTCCCGGATCACCCGCAACACGTGCTGCTTACCCTTCTTGGCGGGAATGTACATCTCCACCTGGTCGGTGAAAATCAGCAGCCCGATCTTGTCATTGTTCTTGATGGCGGAAAAGGCCAATACCGCACTTATTTCAGTAGCCAGGTCGATTTTCAGCCGCCCCGTACTCCCGAAACGACCCGACAGAGAAAGATCCACCAACAGAACGGCGGTCATCTCCCGCTCTTCCACATAACGCTTGACGTGGGGGATGTCGGTTCGGGCAGTCACATTCCAGTCGATCGTACGCACGTCGTCACCGGGTACGTACTCGCGAACCTCTTCGAACTCCATACCCCGGCCTTTGAAGACCGAACGGTACTCCCCGATGACTACGTCGTTGACCAGGCGTTCGGCCCGCACATGAATACGCCGCACCTTACGCAGCAATTCGCGGGTCCTGTCATTGTTGTTTTGTTCAACCGCCATATAACTCGTCTATGGTTATTCAAGTATCAAGGCACCCGGGTATTGTCGAAAATTTTCTGCAGCACGTCTTCGGAGCCCATTTCTTCCGCCTCCGCCTCGTAACTGAGGATCACCCGGTGCCGCAACACGTCCATCCCGATGGACTTCACGTCTTGCGGAGTGACATAGCCGCGGCCCTGCATGAAGGCATGGGCCTTGGCCGCCAGCGTCAAGGCGATCGACGCCCGCGGGGAGGCTCCGTATTCGATCAAATTGCTTAACTCTTTCATCTGGTGGCCGGCCGGATCGCGGGTCGCAAACACAAGCTCAATAATGTAATCGCGAATCTTGTCGTCCACGTAGATTTCATCCACCGTCTCCCGGATGCGGATGATTTCTTCCGGCGTGATAACCGGCTGAATCTCGCCGTCCAGACGAGTGTTGGCCATCCGGTCCACGATAATCCGCTCCTCTTCCTTGCTCGGATAGTCGATTTTCAGCTTGAGCAGAAAACGGTCCACCTGGGCTTCGGGTAGCGGATACGTGCCTTCCTGCTCCAGCGGATTCTGCGTAGCCAATACCAGGAAGGGATCTGCCAGCTTGAAGCTTTCCTCCCCGATGGAGACTTGCCGCTCCTGCATGGCCTCCAGCAGGGCGGACTGCACCTTGGCCGGCGCCCGGTTGATTTCGTCCGCCAGGATGATGTTGGCGAAGATCGGACCCTTGCGAATGGTAAACTCCCCGGTCCGCGTGTTGTAAATCTGAGTCCCGATAAGGTCTGCCGGCAGCAAGTCCGGCGTGAACTGAATGCGGTGGGAATCAGCCCGAACCCCCTTGGATAGGGTCGTCACTGTCAAACTTTTCGCCAGGCCCGGCACCCCTTCCAGCAAAACATGACCGTTGGAGAGCAGCCCGATGAGCAGCCGCTCCACCATGTACCGCTGGCCGACGATCACCTTGCCCACTTCGTCGATCAGTTGACGTAGCGGGGCGCTCTCTTTGGCAACACGTTCTCCAATCTGCTTAACGTCCATAGCCATAACGTCTTACCTCTTGCCACAATAATGGTTGCTTCGAAAACCGGCCGAAAAGGCTAAACAGCTCGACCGGCGGGATTTTTTAATAGTACTTCTTTATACCCTCTCAAGTTCAAACAATATGCAATTACCGCTGCACTCCGTCAAGATATCAGCCTTAAAAGGTAAAAGTATCGGTCTTAATCCCAGTTGTGAAGGGAGAAGCACTCTTTATTGTCCCTCAGAAAAAAATTGATTTCTTCGGAACCGGCTCTTCCCCTCGGCGTCCAAAGCAGCAGAACAAATAAATCGGCGAGTACAAAACTACGCCCAACAACAGGAGATTGGCCATGTCTTTACCCACAATCAAGAAAATTATTTTTGGGTTAATCATTTGTATGGGGGGGATTATTGCTTTGGGCCAGCCACCGGCGTCGAATACGCCCCAATCTCAGCAATTGGGTGGGCACACCCGGTACTTGGCCCATGTAAGTACGGATAAACCCATCTACCGGATAGGGGAAAATCTTTATGCCCGAGGCGTCCTCTTCCATGCCCACGATCATACCCCCTTACCCACTGATCAGCAGGTTCAGGCCCTTGTACAAATCATGGGCCCCAAGGGTGACATCGTCAGCCAAAGCTACGCCAACGCAAAAAACAGCGTGGTCGGCTTTCGCTGGTCCATCCCCGGCGATCTGCCTGGCGGCGAATACACCTTGAAAATGAATTTCCCTCAAGCGGGCTTCCCCCCCACCGAACGCAAGTTCGACATACGGGCCTACCGCGCCCCCCGGCTGAAGACCCAAATTGTCTTTCTGCGCAAAGGGTATGGCACGGGTGATGAAGTCCAAGCCACCCTTCATGCCGAACGGGCCGAAGGAACCATCCCCACCGACGCCAAGGTGACGATTATCGCCCGCGTTGATGGAAAACAGGTTCACAAAAGCACCACCAGGCTCGACAAAAAAGGAAATTGCCGCGCTCGTTTCCACCTGCCGAAACAGATCGAGCAAGGCCAAGCCAGCCTGGCCATGGTGATCGAAGACGGCTCCCAGGTTGAAACAGCCGCCAAAACCATTCCCATCCTCTTGAAAACGGTCGATGTCCGGGTTTTCCCCGAAGGAGGTGCATTGGTAAACGGACTTGCCACACGCGTTTACCTGGAGGCCCGTACCCCGGCCGACAAACCGGCGGATATTGCCGGCGTGGTGGTCAACCAAAAAGGCGAACAAGTTACCCGGTTCCGCACGGAACACGAAGGTAGGGGCCGCTTTATTCTTACTCCCCATGTCGGCGAAACCTACACCCTGAAAATTACCGAGCCGAGTGATATTACCACTACCTGCACGCTGCCGGCTGTCAAAAAGAAAGGGGCGGTTATTCGCGCAGCTAACGACTGCACACAGGCCGGCCAACCGGTACACCTGCAAGTGGGCAGTACGCATAAACAGCGTTTAACCGTCACCCTCGCCAAGCGCGAAAAAGAGGTGGCGGCGGTCAACCTGGAATCCCTGGCCGGTCAATTGATGGATGTCCGGTTCACCCCACCTTCTTGGGCGGATGGCGTTTTAATCGCCACAGTCTGGAACGACAAAGGCCAACCACTGGCAGAACGACTGATCTACCGCCACCCCAAAGACAATATGCAAATCAAAATACACACTGATAAACAACAATATACCCCCGGCGAAAAGGTGTCCTTGACGGTGGAAACCACCAACGATAAGGGCGAACCGGTTCAGGCCACGGTTGGCCTGACAGTCACCGACGACAGCGTGCTGGAAATAATCGACAAGCGGGAACAAGCCCCGCGCCTGCCGGTAATGGTTTTGCTCGAACCGGAAGTCCGCGAGTTGGCCGACGCTCACGTGTACCTCGATCCGCAAAATCCCCACGCCCCCCAAGCTGTTGACCTGCTTTTAGGCACCCAGGGCTGGCGACGCTTCGCCTTGGTCAACGTCAAAGATTTCGTCAAACAATACAAAGACAACGCCCGGCAAGCCCTGGCCATCCGCGAACCGCAAATCCGAAACAGGTTTCATTTATATGCCCATGGAGGAGCTGTGGAAGAAGGTGCCCTTTTACCTGCTGCAAAACAACCGCAGATGGTGGACGAGTTGAACGCCAACTTCGGCAGGATGGCGGGTGCTCAGCCGTTAATGATTATGGATCGCCCCGCCGATGCGGAACGTGCAAGAGGGAAGGGGCTG
>CAZMVS010000184.1:0-4176 GCA_964569525.1 uncultured Planctomycetales bacterium | reverse complement strand
TGACGGATGCGATCAGTGACAAGTTGTTCGTGTCAGAGCCCAGCGGGTTGGAGAACCTTAAACGGGAGGGTGTTTCGGAAGAGCGGATGCACTTTGTGGGCAACGTGATGATCGATACGCTGGAGAAGAACCGGCGGAAGGCGGAGTCGTCGGAGGTTTTGGAGAAGTTATCGTTGGAGCCGAGGCATTATTGCGTGGTGACGATGCATCGGCCGGCCAGCGTGGATAATCCGGAGATCATGGAAGGTTTGGCGGGTGTCTTCGAGGAGATCCAGGAGGACCTGCCGATTGTTTTCCCGATGCATCCACGGACGCGGGCCCGGCTGGAGGGGGCTGGTCTTTTGAAGCGTTTTGAAGCCATGTCGCGGATGAAGCTGATCGAGCCTGTGGGGTATTTGGATTTTCTGAAGTTGACGGCTAACGCGGCGGTGATGCTAACGGACTCCGGGGGGATTCAGGAAGAGACCACGATTCTGGGGGTGCCTTGTTTGACCTTGCGGGAGAATACGGAGCGGCCGGTGACCTTGACGCAGGGGACCAATCGGCTGATCGGTATGGATCCGAGGCGTATTTTGCCGGCGTACCGTGAGATTCGGAGCAAGGAGGGTTGGGATTGTGAGCGGCCTGAGAAATGGGACGGTCATGCTGCCGAGCGAATAGCCAAGATTGTCGCAGGGTGGGAGTGATTTGCTAGTTTGATCAAACTTCATATGCCGGTTTTGTTGAGCGGACAACATGCAAAGTGCTCGAAATCGGGGCGCTTAAATCCGCGCATATAAATATATTCCCTCGCTTTAACTAAGTTATGATTTTTTATCTTTGCCAGGTACTGAATTGGCTGGGCGTTAATTGTCGGTTGCGCTTGGTTGGTGGAGGGAAGTCTTTGTTTAATGCGGCAATTTCCAGTGGTATGATTCTGCTCAACAGCAATTTGTTAACCTCTTTAAGTAAGCACTAAATGTTTGGAGAAGATCTGATAAGCGTATGGGAAAACTTTGAAAAAGATAGGTCGCAAGGTGCAGATTTTTCCAAATATTTAAATCGTCGAAGGTAAGGTTTCTGCGAGTAAGTTTTGTTCTTTTTGTTGGTCACGGGCCAATCAGTGTCTATAGTAACAACGTGGGCCGCATTCCATCTCACCCAGCGGAGGAATTGGAAGATGGGAACGGACACGTCAGGGCAGACAATCCTGGAAGAAATATTTTCGCACACCTCTGATTGTATTTTTCTATTGGATGGTAATCGGCGGATTGTATTTTACAACGATGCCGGCGAGCGGCTTACCGGTTTTTCGCAGGAAGAGATTGCGACTTTGAAGGCGGAGTGTTCACAGCTCAATGAATGGCGGGATGAAAAGGAGCGCATGCTGCTCGAGACCATGTATTCGGCCAATGGAATTTTACAAGGGGATCGGTTAACGGCCCAACAGCGTAAGCGGATCATCAACAAGAATGGCGAAAAGCGGTGGGTGGAGGCTGTTTATACGCGGATCGCGGGCAACGGACAACAGGGGGAATGTATACTCGGGCTATTGCGGGATATTACCGTTCGGGTGGAGCGCGAGGAGCAATGGCGGGAAAGCACGGAGAATTTACAGGAAGAGATGGTGCGTTTGCGGGAGGATACGCAGGCCAAATATGGTTTTACGGATATTGTCAGCCGATCGCCGAGCATGGCGGAGGCCTTGGAGAAAACGCGATCGGCGTGTTTTACAAGCAGCCCGGTATTGATTTGCGGTGAAAAGGGGACGGGCAAGGAGATTGTGGCGCGGACCATTCACGTTAATGGTTTGCAAAAGGAAGGGCCTTTTGTTCCGTTCTGTTGCGCGGATACCGCTTCCGAGTTACTGGAGAGTGAATTATTCGGGCGGGCTGAGCCTGGGCATGAGCGGTATCCGGGGATGTTTGTGGCGGCGGACAAGGGGACTTTGTTTTTGGAAAATGTGGATCGTCTGTCGGTGAACATTCAAGGCAAACTATTGCGGGCCATTCAGGATCACAATGTATGTCCGGTGGGGAGTACGGAACGGATTCCCGCCAATCCTCGTATTATTGCCACGGTGAACATGCCGGCGCAACGGTTTTTCATGTCGCCGGTTTTGCGGGAAGACCTGCTCAGTCGGTTGGGGGTATTGGCCTTGGAGTTGCCGTCGTTGCGGGATCGCAAGGAAGACATTCCCCTGCTGGTGTATCAGTTCATCTATCAGCTCAATGAACAGAGTACCCGTCAAGTGGAGCATGTTGATCCCAGTGTGTGGGTGATTTTGGAGGCTCATGATTGGCCGGGCAATGTTCGTGAATTACAGAACGTGATCGAGTCCGCCTATGTTTCCGGGAGCGGGAGCACGCTCAGGGCGGAGGAAATCAGGTTGGGTGCGGCGGTTAAAGGTCGGGGGAATAACGGGGGAGTAGGGGTCTTGCCGCTGGACGACGTGTTGGCCGACGTGGAGCGGCGGTCCATTTTGGGGGCCTTGCGCAAAGCAGGTGGTCAGCGAAGTTTGTCCGCCAAGCTGTTGCACATTTCTCGCAGCCGGTTATATCGCCGGATGGACGTGTTGGGTATTTCCGCACGTGAAAAGCATGTATAATTCGGCGGATGTCCGGCAAGAATCAACAAACGAATAATTTCGGAGGCATATACTGCAGTGACTGCCTGGAGGTGAGCAGCAACTTGCCCGATGGTTGTTGTGATCTTGTTTATGCCGACCCACCTTTTTATACCGGAAAAAAACAGACCCAAGCCGACGGACGACATTTTTTCCACGACCATTGGGGTGGGGAGCCGGACAGTTACCTGGCTTTTTTGGAGCCTCGTTTAAGGCAGATGGCCCGTTTGCTTAGAACGACGGGGACTATTTATGTGCACCTGGACTGGCACGCGGTTCACTATGTGAAAGTAATGCTCGATAAGATTTTCGGGTATGAAAATTTTCTCAACGAGCTTATCTGGTCTTATCGTACGGGGGGGCTTAGCAAGCGGTGGTTTGCCCGCAAGCATGATACGATTTTAGTCTATGCCCGGCAGCTCGGTCGGCATAAGTTCAATCTTCAGCGGGAGGGGGGCTTTAGGACGGACGGCATGAATTATGATGAGCAGGGCAGGCCTTACAAGCAGACCAAAAAAGGGCGGCTTTACTTTCATTCCGAAGGGCCGGCTTTGACAGACGTTTGGCAAATTCCGTTTTTGTCCACCGTGTCGTTGGAGCGGACCGGGTATCCTACGCAGAAGCCGGAAGCACTGCTTGAACGTATTATTCGGGCAAGCACGGACACCGGTGACGTGGTGGCCGATTTTTTCTGTGGGAGTGGGACGACGCTGGCGGTGGCCAAGCGGTTGGGCAGGCAATTCATCGGATGCGATATTTCTCTTGAAGCAGTCAACCTGGCCCGGACAAGGGTCAACAAAATCAAAATTGCAGGGTAGTAGTCAGCGTGGTCTCGTGAGCATTTGGCGATGAGTTAATTCATGGCCTTTATCTTATCCCTCATCACGTCGGAAAGTTCACAGTTTTCCAACAGCAGTTTGGCCAGAGCATCATCCGGATCGATTTTCAGGGCATCAAACAGAGGCTGATAAGCCTTCTCCCGTTGATCGGTGTAGAAATAGATGTAGCCCATCAATACCAGCCGTTCGATCCGATCGGGATCGAGTTGGTGGGCTTTTTTTAATTTTTCGAATTGTTGGTCAAAGTCCCGGCGGTCCTGGTAATCTTTTCGCAGGTCATAGGAGAGCATGGCGATCTTCGGTTGGAGATCAAATGCTCGGCGAAGGTGTTGGACAGCTTCTTCATATCGACCAACAGCGAAAAGGGCGTGGGCGGCGTATATCCGGGTGGTTGGGTCGCCCTGGTTAGTTTCAGCCGCCAGTTTGAAATCCCGAGCGGCGAGACGATACTCCGCTTTTCGGAAATGTTTGAGGCCGCGCTTGTGATGACCATGGGCATGTTTACGAACCTTTTCTCCCCGTTCCGTGCTTTCCCTGTAGAATTGGGCGATATCAAAGCCGGGTAAGAATCCGAATTCATAAGCATCTTCTAAATATTCGTCATATACCCAATTGTTTACCCCGTAACCATAAGGGTAAGGCGATCCGCCGAAGTAACAATAGTTGCGCCACTTTCTTTCGTGTTTTGGGAAAGGGAGGCAGTGATGGCGGTAAGGATAACCCGTATAAGGA
>CAZMVS010000183.1:0-12128 GCA_964569525.1 uncultured Planctomycetales bacterium | reverse complement strand
GCCGGATATGTTCGCCAATATCCGACTTCAATCGCAACTGGACCGCGATGCCTTGTTGATTCCCCGACAAGCGTATATCGACAGCGGCAAACGCCAGGTGGCTTTCGAATATCTCGGCGACGGCAGGTTTCAGCCTCGTGAAATACAGGTCGGCGTGGAAGGCGAAGGGGGCATGGTCGAAGTTCTCAGCGGCCTTAAAGAGGGTGACCGGATAGTTACCAGCGGGCAATTCCTGCTCGACTCGGAAAGCAAACTCATAGAAGCGGTCGCCAAAATGACGGGCAGAAAAAAGGAGAAGGAACCGGTAACGAAACCAGTGACAAAACCGGCAATTCCCGCAGATGCTAAATACGTCTGTCCTATGAAACAATGCAATTACTTTTCCGACAAGCCGGGCAATTGCCCCGAATGCGGCATGAACCTTAAGCCCATCGAAGAAGTGGAATGGGCCCGCGAGTTGGCTCAGGCTACACAGTTCCCCGCCGGTGTGACCTACATCTGCCCCATGCATCCTGATGTGGAACGGTCCGTCCCGGGAACCTGCCCTGTCTGTGCCATGCAACTGGTGCGCAAGGATCGTTATAAAAAGCCGGCTACCGCCCCGGCGGCGATTCGACAACAGTTGGATCATGTCACCGAACATTACCTCGCCTTGCAGCGTCGTTTCGCTTCGGATACCACCGACGAAGTCGCCTTGCACGCCCTCGGCGTGGCCGCCGCCGCCCAGAGTTTGCTCGAAAGCCTGGAAAAAGCGGATATCCCCGATCAAAAAGCAATACATAAAACAACAGAACAACTGCGGGCCGCCGCCTTGCAGATCAAGGGTACCGATATCGACGAAGATCGTTTGCATTTCGGTGATCTCAGCGAGGCCATGCGCATGATGCTGAGGTTTTCCCGGCCGAATAAAGACCGCTGGCCCGAGCTGCACGTTTTCTATTGCCCCATGTGTAAAGGGTATTGGGTTCAGACCACCAAGGAACCGAAGAACCCCTATTACGGCTACAAGATGCTCAAATGCGGAGAGTTGAAGGAAACACGGTAGTATTTTCCAAAGTTGTAATATGTTCAAAGCGACAACATGATAAGTAAACTCATTGAATATTGTGGCCGAAACCGTTTGCTGGTCATTCTTTTGACCGGCTTCGTGGTGCTCGGTGGGATTTGGACCATATACAACATCCGCCTTGACGCCATTCCCGATTTGTCCGACGTACAGGTGATCGTGTTGACCAAATACACCGGCCAGGCTCCGCAGGTGGTCGAGGATCAGGTAACGTATCCTTTGACTACTGCCATGCTGGCTGTGCCCGGGGCCAAGGACGTGCGCGGCTATTCGTTCTTCGGTGTATCCTTCGTTTACATCATCTTCGAAGACGGTACGGATATGTACTGGGCCCGTTCGCGGGTGCTGGAATACCTGAACTATGTGTCGGGTCGCTTGCCCGACGGGGTGACGCCACAACTCGGGCCCGACGCGACCGGCGTCGGCTGGGTGTACGAGTATTCGTTGCGCAACGGCTATTATTGCCCCAAACATCCCAACGGCATGTACCGTCATCCGGATCATCCCGATCGGTGGTACGCTAATCCACAAGAAGCGCCGGAAGAGTTGCGCGAAGAACTTGAACTTGTCCGCGCGTTCGAGCATGGCGGGCCATGTCCCTGGAATTCGGAACATGAACTTGTATTGGGTGAGTATGACCTGTCCGAACTGCGCAGTATGCAGGATTGGTACCTGCGCTATGAATTGACTGCCGTGGAAGGCGTGTCCGAAGTGGCCAGTGTCGGCGGTTTCGTTCGTCAATACCAGATTGTCGTTGATCCCGATCGACTGTTGGCTTATGACATTCCGCTTCAGCAAATTGAAACGGCCATCCGGCGTTCCAATAAGGACGTGGGCGGTCGCGTGTTGGAACTTTCCGAAACGGAATACATGGTACGCGGCCTGGGCTACCTGGCGAACTTGACCGAGCAGGAAAGAAAGCAGGCCCAAAAGAAAGGTATTCCCTTGATGCGGGCCCGGGCGGATAAAGGCATCGCCGATTTGGAAAAGGTGGTTATTCGAGCTACCGAAGAGGGCACGCCGGTTTATCTCGGCGACGTGGCCGACGTGCACCTTGGCCCGGAGCTGCGCCGTGGATTGGCTGAGTCCAACGGTAACGGAGAAGTGGCCGGCGGTATCGTGGTCATGCGCTACGGGGGCAACGCCCTGGAAATCATTCACGAGGTGAAGGACAAACTCAGCGAACTTAAACAGGGCCTGCCGCCCGGCGTGGATATCGTCAGCGAATACGACCGCAGCGATCTGATTGAACGAGCGGTGCTCAACCTGAAAAGAAAGCTGATCGAGGAAATGATCGTGGTGGCCATCGTGTGTTCTATTTTCCTGATGCACTTGCGCAGTAGCCTGGTGGCCATCTTTGTTATTCCGACGGCGGTTTTGGGCAGCCTGGTCATCATGCAGGTGATGGGTATCAACGCCAATATCATGAGCCTTGGCGGCATCGCCATCGCCATCGGGGCCATGGTGGACAGTTCTATCGTCATGGTGGAGAACGCCCATAAGCACTATGAACGGGATCGAGGCAAGAAGCCGCATACCGACATCATTCTCAACGCGGCCAAGGAAGTCGGCCCGACGCTGTTTTTCTCACTGTTGATTATCACGGTCAGCTTTTTGCCCATCTTCGTGCTTGGCCAACAAAGCGGACGGTTGTTCAAGCCGTTGGCCTATACCAAGACTTTCGCCATGGCCATCGCGGCGATACTGGCGGTGACCATTGTGCCTGTACTGATGATCTACTTCATCCGCGGGCGAATTCCCAACGAGCGAACCAATCCGATCAGCCGCTTCCTGCAATGGATCTACACGCCGTTTTTCAACATGGCGATGAAGGGCAAGTATCTGACTCTGTTGATCGCGCTGGTGTTGATATTGACCGCGATACTGCCCATGCAGGATTACATCTTCGGCAGGCAAGTGATCGGGGAGAAGGTCCCGATGTTGAAGATGGATTACCAGATCGGCAGCGAGTTCATGCCGCCGTTGAATGAAGGCGACCTGTTGTACATGCCGACCACCGATCCGGGGATTAGTATCACCAAGGCCAAGGAGCTGTTGCAGCAGACGGACAAGCTGATCATGACCTTCCCCGAGGTGGATCATGCATTCGGCAAGGTGGGCCGGGCGGAGACGGCGACCGATCCGGCACCGCTGAGCATGATCGAAACCACCATCATGCTGAAGCGGGACAAGAGCAAGTGGCGGAAGCGGCACTTCGAGCGCTGGTTCGCGTTTTTGCCGGACTGGTTGAAGACGTACAGCGGGTTGACCTATTTCTGGCCGGAAGAGCGGCCGATTACGATTGACGAGTTGTCCTACGGTTACGAGGAGAACGGCGAGCATGTCGAGGGACTGGATGACGTGGTCAACTTTCCGGGATTGACCAATGCGTGGACCATGCCGATCAAAACGCGTATCGACATGTTGTCCACGGGGATCAAGACGCCGGTGGGCATCAAGGTGATGGGCGATGACCTGAACGTGCTGTCGGGATTGGTGGAGAAGATCGCGGCCGAAGTGCGACCATTGCCGGGGACGTTGAGCGCGTATCCGGAGAAGACGGTGGGCGGCAACTACGTGGACTTTCAGATTGATCGCGACGAAGTGGCCCGTTACGGCTTGCGGATCGAGGACGTGCAGGACGTGATCCTGTCGGCGTTGGGCGGGCAGAACATCACGCATACGGTGGAAGGATTGGAGCGGTACCCGGTGAACCTGCGATACAAGCGGGAACTGCGGGACAGCATTCCTGATTTAAAGCGAACGATGGTATGGACGCCGACGGGGACGCATGTGCCACTGGCCCAGTTGGCGGCTATCAAGGTGCACAAGGGCCCGCCGGTGGTCAAGAGTGAGAACGCGCGGAAGACGGCGTGGGTGTACGTGGACCTGACCACGTCGGACGTGGGCGGCTGGGTGGCAGACGCCAAGCGGCATGTTGCGGAGACGGTGGAGTTGCCGGCGGGGTATAACCTGATCTGGTCGGGGCAGTACGAGTATATCCAGGCGGCGAACAAGCGGTTGTCCATCGCGGTGCCGGTGGTGTTCGTGGTGATCGTGTTGCTATTATACCTCGCGCATCGCAGTTGGTTCGATACGATCGTGGTGTTGCTGGCGGTGCCGTTCAGTTTGATCGGGGCGGTGTGGTTTTTGTATTTTGCGGGGTACAACATTTCGCTGGCGGTATGGGTGGGGTTGATCGCACTGGCAGGGTTGGACGCGGAGACGGGAATGGTGATGTTGTTGTACCTGCACAGCAGTTATAACCGGTACAAGAAAGAAGGGCGGATGAACAACGTGGAGGATTTGAAAGAGGCGATCCACGAGGGGGCGGTGTTGCGCATTCGGCCGAAGACCATGACGGTGATGACCACGATGCTGGGCCTGGTGCCGATCATGATCGGGCTGGAGGCGGGGTCGCAGACGATGAAGCGGATGGCGGCGCCGATGTTCGGGGGGCTGTTGACCAGTTTTGTGATGGAGCTGTTGATCTACCCGGTGATCTTTCTGGTGGCCAAGCAGTTCAGCGTGTGGCGGGATCAGCGTCGGGTCCGGCGGGAAGCGCAGGGGTGAGCGGCGCATTGAAACAAGTCGCTGATATAATAGTCATGCCCGTCTTTTGTTACAATAAGGTGTAATTAACGGTTGAGTATTTCGAGCATTTGCTCGTGGAGCAGGCCGTTGGAGACGAGGATGTTTTGTTGGTCGAGGTCGTAGGGGCCGCCTTGGACGTTGCTGACTTTGCCGCCGGCTTCGGTGACGAGAAGGACGCCGGCAGCGTAGTCCCAGGGGCCGAGGGTGAGTTCCCAATAGCCGTCGATGCAACCGGCGGCGACGTTGCAGAGGTCGAGGCAGGCGGAGCCGGGGCGGGGGGTCTGGCCCAGGCGGCGCCGGGGTTGTTAGAAGAGGCGGGTGGGGAGCAGGCTTTGAGTGAGGTCGGCGATTCTGGAGACGGAGATTTTTTCGTTGTTGAGAAAGGCGCCGCCGCCTTTTTCGGCGTGGTACATTTCGTCGTGGAGGGGGGCGTAGATGACGGCGAGCTGGGGTTGGCGGTTTTTATACAGGGCGATAGAGACGGCGAAGAAGGGGAAGCGGTGGGCGTAGTTGTTGGTGCCATCGAGCGGGTCGATAACCCACATGTATTCGGAATCTTTAGTGTTGCGGCCTGATTCCTCGGCGAAGACGGCGTGGTCGGGGAACTCGTCGTGGAGCATGGAGAGGATGAGCTTTTCGGATTGCAGGTCGGCCTCGGTGACGAGGTTGTAGGAGTTTTCCTTGGATTCGATTTGGCGGTCCTGATGGAGCAGGTCCATGAGGATTTGGCCGGCGCGGCGGGCGGTTTGTTGAGCGACGTTCATTTCAGGTGAAGGCATATCGGTTCGGTCTTTCCGTGTTGAGGTTTTATGCAGTTCGAATTTCTTGTTTCGGTCACGTTGTTGTGTGTCCTATTGTATTGATTCGCGGGGGTTATGACAGTGGGGGTCGGTACGCGTAATAAGTGGCTGTATGGTCCCCGACGACCCGCGAAAATGGGTTGAAAATGGGTTTGTTTTCGGGTGTTCCGTTCGGGTAAATTTTCATTGTAAGCTCCTTATGATAAGGGGTTTATGGGCGTTTTTGAAATGGGTTTGTTTTGTGGGGAATTTGAGGCAAAAGGCATAAGGCATAAGGATGGCAGAATTCCGAGTTCCGGCGGTCCGGTGCAGGTGAGCAGTAGAGGAAGTGTCACCCCTTTTCGGGGGTTTATTTTGTTGGGGGGTCTGTATCCCCGGGTTTCGCTTCGCTACACCCGTGGTTGGTATGTGTCGCCCCTGTCGGGGCTGGGGAATTCCTGTGGGTTCCGGCAGGTGTGCAGAGTAGATGCAGGAGGCGGATTTTTGTTGCAATTGTTTTGTGTTCTCTGATTGAGCGTTCATGGTAAGGTTCCTGCGGTACGACCATTTCGATTACTCAGTTCCCGAATACATAAGGCATAACACGCGCGGTGTTCCGCGCGGCGGAACGCAGCGAGAAGGGTAGATCAGGAGAGCAGTTGAGCAGTAGATCACGAAGACGGAATTACGATTAGGCCCCGGCGAGCAGGGAGGACAGGGGTAGAAAGTGGAAAGGTGATCTCGGCGGGGCGGGACGGCTGCGCCGGGCAGAATTCCGAGTTCCGTAGCGTAGGGAGGACAGATGTAGAAAGGAGAAAAGAGAATCCCGAGTAAATCGGGACGGGAGTAGAGAGGATGGCAGGCTTCCCCCCGGGTTTCGCTTCGCTTGGCCCGGGGTTGGTATGTATCGCCCTTGGCGGGGCTGGAGGCTGGAGGGAAACTCGATTCCCGATGCGGCGGAGGGATGGCAAGCCAGGCCAGAAAAATTTGCGGAATGAGATACAATGGTTTTGTAGAAGGTTGACTCAAAGGACGAGTTCGTTTGCTGTTTAATCACCGCGAGTTGCTCCTTTTCTCCCGAAAGGATAATCCAGCTGGGATCAGTTCTTTTGCACATCTTAATCGGCGGTGTTCCATGTGTGGTAAGCATCATAAATTTAAGACAGAGCAAATTAGAGCTATAAAGATTTTTTGATTAACAAAGCTTTATTAACAGTGAGTCGTTTACAGGACATGCTATTTGTTGCCGATTTATCCTTCTAATATTTAAAAATCTATTAATTACAAATAGGTAAAAAAATTTTATCAAATTACTATTGGCGAATGATAATAGGAATTAATAATGGGAGTAATAGTAGCAGGAATTACATGATTGCACCTTTTGAAAATTTTAAGGAATAATGTTGGTTGAGTATGCTGATACGGAATTCGATATCGGGCGAGACAAAAAATCAGGTCGCTCAATAGAGGCATATGAATTTTAAAGTATTAGTCTAGAGAGAATAGATTTTCGAGGACGATTTATTCTTAAGATTAAGATAGCAATTTTAAATTTTAGGAGATTGTAAATAGGACAATACATGGAAATCCAAAATAGCATGCTTTCCAGCGGTATAAAACACTCGAATGTTTTGTGATAGTAAAGCACGTCAGCTTCACGCGAATATAGAAAATAGTATTAACTTAAACAGATAATCGGCTGCGACAAATTTGTATCTCGTAGCGCCAGTTAGTCATGTTGCGCATTTACTTGGAGGGAATTGCTATGAACATCAATCAAATATCATTGATTATTTGTTATCTTTTACCTGTCGTTTTGCATGCGCAGAATGCAGAGGTAAAACAGTCTGAACAGCAAGAAGAATATTCTTATGCTTATGTATATACAGCTAAGATCGAGCAAGGTGAAGGCAAGGCATTGGGCGAATATGTTAAGTTGGCAAAAGAGAAAGGTACAAAAGAAATTATCAGTTTTCTTTCCTGTGGGGATCCTTGCAGCCCAGAACATAGAGAGATTCTTCGTCTTGGTGAATTGGCATACGCTTATCCCGGCTTTTCGGTTCGAGTTCAGTCTGTCCTTCGCGAGGCTCGCTCAAAAGGTGAGCTTACTAAAATTGGAAGTTCATCAAAGGCAGTCAGCAAATTTACACAAAATGAACACGTCGTAAGATTGAAGTGGGATATCCCGGCAAAAAAGGAGGAGGCTATTGGGTTAAGCTGCGAGATTGGCGGAACGGTAATTACGAATAATCGGTGCTGGCCCAGTTTACAGAATAATGAATGGCCACGTATAACAAAGGTTACCCGACCAGATAGAAATGGATGTATTATTCAGGCATATGAATATTTGAGTGGCGATATCGGTGAAACCTTGTTAAAAGAAACGCAAAAGCAGAAAAGCCAAGAAAAAGAAATCATTGGGCAAGATTCAGAGGAAATATTGCTAAGGGGAGAAGTTCTTCAAACTGAATCCGAAGTAAATAATATAGATCTTTTGAGAACGATAGGTGATCAAGTGTCTTTTGGTGCCTCTTTGGAGGGTATGAGTTATGATTATGACACAGGATGGCGGCCCAATGGATCTCCAATCAAAATCAGAATTAAGTTTGGTGCTGGCGCGGACATATCATCTAAAGTAAATGGGTCATTTAATCTTGATACATCTGAAAAAAAACTGTGTATAGGTTCAGGAAGCGGCTACATTGATATGGATTATGGAGCTGAATTTACGGTAAAAGGATCAATAGATGTATGGATCATAGATCCAATCGAGTTCGGAATACCATACATTCCTCAATTCGAACTCCGCATAGATAAGCGATGCAATTTCTCGTCCTATTTGTTGGATACTGAATATGCCTGTTCTGGTAAAACAGGAAGAAACAACATACTTGAAGTGGATTTGACGAACCTTGTGCTTCCCGTGCCCGGAATTGGCGGTGGAGTTGGCGCTGACGGTGCTTTATCTGGAACAGTTCGGATGAGCGCTTCATCCATAAAGATTTCAGACGGAAATCAATATACCTCAGAAAGGCAGTGCCGTTCGATTGATGTATGTACCGGATATCATGAGACGGCGACTTACAATGATAGTTGTAGAGCAGATGTTGGAGTTATTCTTTATCCAACGATGTATGTCAAAATATTAATTTACAGATGGGATATGCCAATTATCGATATACCATGGGATATTTACGAAGGAACTATCGACTTACCCTTTTCCACGTCACGACTAGATTATGATTTTGATTTGAGAGAAACTTGGTATCGCGATTCCGACGGCGATGGCTATGGAGACTCTGAGGATACCAGGCAGGCGTGTGATCAGCCGTCAGGATATGTTCCGAATCCTGATGACTGCGACGATAACTGTTCCAGTTGCCATCCCGGCGGAACAGAAGTTTGTGATGACAAGGATAATGATTGCGATGGAAAAATAGACGAAGGCTCTATTGGGCCAAGCTGGTACCGCGATTCCGATGGTGATGGTTATGGAGACTCTGAGGATACTAAACAGGCGTGTTATCAGCCGCCAGGATGTGTTCCGAATCCCGGTGACTGTGACGATAACGATGCCACTATTAATCCCAATGCCCAGGAGATTTGCGATCAAAAGGACAACGATTGCGACGGGGAGATTGATGAAGGGGATGTCTGTAAGCTTTGGTATAGAGATGCGGACGATGATGGATATGGTGATCCCGCGGTCTCTCAAGAATCAGATGAGCAGCCGGACGGATATGTAGGTAATGCGAACGACTGTAACGATAATGATGCTACCATCAATCCCGATGCGGAAGAAATTTGCGACGATATTGATAATAATTGCGACGGTGTAGTAGACGAAGGAGGTGTCTGCGGAGCGTGGTATAGAGATGCGGACGGCGACGGTTATGGGGATCCTGGAGATTCTAAACAATCTGAAAGTCAGCCAGGGGGATATGTAAGGAATGCGAGGGACTGCAACGACAATGATATCAACATTAGTCCTGACGCCAAGGAAATCTGCGATGAGATCGATAACAACTGTGACGGGATGATAGATGAGGGGGGTGTATGCGGGATCTGGTACAGAGACGGCGACGATGATGGGTATGGCGATCCTGAGGCTTCTCTAGAATCAGATGACCAGCCGGACGGATATGTAGGTAATGCAGGTGACTGTGATGATGACTGCGAAAGTTGCCATCCAGGTGCTTCAGAGCAGTGTGACGGAGAAGATAACGACTGTGATGGGGAGATAGATGAGGATGGGGTTTGCGATGGCGACATTGGCGGTGGCGAAGAAACAGGAGATGGCGACGCCATAGAAGATGAAGATGATACGGGGGAAAATGAAGAGACCGAAGGTGATAAGGAAACAGAAGAAACCAATCAAAATTCTGGCGTAAATGAGAATCAGAATGATGGGGCAGGCGATGTTCCGGCTTGTGGTTTTGGTGCTCCTGTGATGGTGGTAATGACATTTATGGGGATGTTGGGGTTGGGGCTGATAACGAGAAAACATCGTCGGTAGATATGTGATAGTCCGTAGGGCGGGCTCGGTCCGCCGAAATTCTGCCGTGCGGCTCCCGCGTGTTCTAGACGAACCAGGAAAAGCGACACACAAGCTTATCCATCGTGCCGGATATGAAACCCTAAAGCCCACCCACTGCAATGGGTGGGCTTGTGCGTGAAGCAAAAGCGGCGCGCGGCAGACGCAGTCCAAAGGTTTTAATTATCCCAACTCGTCGGGATGACAAACAGCGCGAGGTTTTAGATTTCTCGCTGCGCTCGAAATGACGGGGTGTGCCGGTCGCGGCCACCGCAGTCCAAAGAATCCAAAGCGGTGTCAAAGCCACCGCAGTCCAAATTATTTAAAGCGGTGTTGGGGTTGGCGTAGTCCAAAGTTTTGCTTGCAAAGCACTGCTCAAGAAGCAGTGGCACACGTGCGGGCTTGGGTGGTTGGTCAGCGCTAAGCACTGCTCAAGAGGAGTGGAACGCGCGTTGAGGTCCATAATATCCAAAACGGCGCCGCGGTCGGTGCAATCCATAGGGGGGAATCTAAATTCCCATTCAGTTGTTGAGAAGTTATCGCGATAAAGCACTGCTCAAGGGCAGTGGCACATAGCGAATAAGTAAATGATCGGGATAACAGACGAGGGACGATTGCAGAGGTTGGAGAGTATTGAAAAGGTAAAGTTATCAGTTTCCTCTTGTCTGATTATATCCGTGTTCGGGGGGGACGTTAAAAGTGCTGGGGATCGAAGGGGATGTCGTGGGCTTGGAGCAGGGTTTGGAGTTCCTCTTCGAAAGTTGTCTGCTGGTGGTGTTTCTGCTGGTTATCGATATAAGTGCGAACGCGTTGGAGTTGGGATTCGCTGACGGTGAAAGCCGCGTATCCGTCCTGCCAGGCGAAATTGTTCTGTAATGGAAAAGTCTGGTGAATCCATTTTGATGAGTTCGCCTTTATGCTGCGCATTACGTCGGAAAGCGATTTGTCCGGTTTCAGACGGGCCAACAGGTGAACGTGATTGGTTGTGCCGTTAATGGTGATGGTGGTACCACCGTTGGCGTGGAGTCCGGAAGCAAGGTAGGCGTGGAGTCGTTCGGCCAAATTCGGTTTGATCAGGTGATGACGCTCCTTGGTGCCGATCACTATGTGATATGAAAGCTTGGTGTGTGAATTGGCCATTGTTATGTTGCCTTTCAGAGTAGAAAGTATTGGAGTTTAGAAGAAGCATATTAACTCCGGTATTGGTTTCGATCCAGTGAAGGAGGAGAAGTGTCACCCCTTCGGGGTTTTAATTTTTGTGGGGGCTTGTATCCCCGGGTTCCGCTTCGCTCCACCCGGGGTTGGTATGTGTCGCCCCTGTTGGGGCTTTTTTTGAGTTTATCGTGCGTTGGCGAGTTTGAGGCAGTCTTTTAGTAAGTCTTTCAGTTTATCTAATGGCCAGACGGTGGCGGGGTCGGATTTGGCTTGGTCGGGGTTGTTGTGGACTTCGAGGAAGAGGGCGTGAGCGCCGGCGGCGATGGCGGCGCGGGCCAGGGTGGGTAACATTTCGCGGCGGCCGCCGGACTGGGCTTTACCGGCGCCGGGGAGTTGGCAGGAGTGGGTGGCGTCGAAGACGACGGGGGCGAATTGGGCCATGCGGGGGATGGCGGTCATGTCGTTGACCAGGTTGTGATAGCCGAAGAAGGTGCCGCGTTCGGTGAGCAGGACGTTGGGGTTGCCGGCGTCGCGGACCTTGCGGACGGCGTGTTCCATTTCTTCGGGGGACATGAACTGACCTTTTTTGATATTGACGGTTTGGCCGGTGCGGGCGGCGGCGGTGAGCAGGTCGGTCTGTCGGCAGAGGAAGGCGGGGATCTGGACGACGTCGAGGACATGGCCGACGTGTTCGGCATGGTCGGGTTCGTGGATGTCGGAGCAGATGGGGACGTTCAAGCTCATGTGCACGTCGGAAAGAATGGACTCGCCGGCTTCGAGGCCTGGGCCGCGGTAGCTGTCGAGGCTGGAGCGGTTGGCCTTGTCGTAGCTGGCCTTGAAGATGAGGGGCATGCCGACGTCGTTGGTGATGTCGCGAATAGCTTCGGCGAGTTGCAAGGTATGTTCGTGGGATTCGATGACGCAGGGCCCGGCGATGAGGGCGAGCGGGCAGCCGGGGCCGATTTCGAAATCCCTGATCCGTACGGGTGGCGATTGATTT
>CAZMVS010000182.1:0-9861 GCA_964569525.1 uncultured Planctomycetales bacterium | reverse complement strand
CAGCCTTTATTTCCATGCTTCGGTTAAGTGATCGCATAGCTTGCAAAATTTAACAGGCCTGGTCGGCCAGGAGGGTCGATAAAACTGATATACGGGGTTTTCGAATACATGTCGATTTTTTTCAAGAGGAGCATTTTCCATGCAGTGGGGAAAAATAGTCGCCGTTTTATCGATTCTTATATTTTGTTCAGTAGGTCAGGCCCAATACACGTTTTCACTGACCGATAATGATGGCACCGCCGATGCGGTTGAGCTGGCGGCCGGTGATTCTTTTACCGTCGAGGTTCATCTGGAAGCGGGCGGGCCGTTGGTTGGTTTCACTTACATGTTGAGCATTTCAGAGCAGGGTAGCGGCTTGTTGACCATCAACGAGGCACCGATTCCGGAGGGTATTGTTTTTGAAGATCCGATCACCCTTTCCGAAGATTTCGTGGGTATGGTGTTGGATCCGAGCACGGATCGAGATCTTGGTTTGCTGAATGATGAAGTGGACGTCAACGAGCCTGCAGACAGTTATCATGTCCGAACCGTCACGTTGACCACTGATGCGAGTCTTGCGGCGGGGGATTATACATTGGCCGCCACTGGTACGGTCATCACTATTTATGATCCGGGCAGCTTATTTATCGAAGAAGAGGCGGATGCGATTCCTTACACGATTACCGTTACCGCGGAGGAGGGCGATGGCGGCGGTACGGGTGAAGAAAATCCGCCCCCGCCGCCGACCAATTCAGCTCCGGATCCTGACTTCAGCTTCGATCCGGAAGGGGGAGAGGTGCCGATTACCATTGCGTTTGATGCCTCGGCGACGACCGATCCGGATGGTGATGAGTTGGTGTATAGCTGGGATTTCGGGGATGGGCTGGTCGGCGAAGGGCAGACGGTGGAGCATACGTATTCCGAGGCCGGTGATTACCAGGTGACGCTGACCGTGGATGACGGCATCGACGGGATTGAGGTGGCCACTGCTAGCGTGGTCGTGACCGGACCTGCGGCGGAGGATGACGAGACCAATACGGGGGAAGATGGTACGAATGTCGGAGATGAGACCACAGATAACCAGGATGATGATACGACAGGTGATGACGAGACGACTGATGGTGGAGACGAAACGAATACTATTGGCGACGATACGAATGCCGGCGAGGGGGACGAGGATGAAACGGATAATCAGGTTCCCACGCCTCCGGATTGCGGAGCGGGGGTGGCCACGCCGATGGCGATATGTGGTTTGTGTGGATTGATTTCCGTGGGGAGGCGACGGCGGCAGGTGAGCTGAAGGCTATTGGTTGAGCGTGTTATTTCGATTGGCGGCTTCGAGTTCCAGCAGCCAGCGTTTGACGCGTATCCCTTGTTCGGCGGAAAACCCACCCAGTTTTCCATCACCAGCGATTACTCGATGACAGGGCACGATCAGCGGTACCGGATTGCGGGCCAAAGCGCCGCCTACCGCCCGGGCAGCTTTCGGCCGACCGATTTGACGGGCTAATTGGCCGTAGGTCATGGTCCGGCCGTAATCGATTTGGCTGCAGTCCTGGAGTACCTTTTTTTGAAAGGGTCTGCATGACGAGAGGTCCAATGGGGCTCGAAGTTGGAGGGGAAGGCCTGAAAAGTAGTCCTTCAGTTGTTTTTCCAAGCTGGGCAGAAAGTGGGGTTGATATTGGGCCTGGGGAAAAGATGTTTGCATTTGTCGGCGGGCCCGTCCCGGCGATTGACTGAGCAAGAGGAGGTTGGAAAGTCCCTGTCCGGAGATTACCAGGCCGACGGAACCAAACGGCGCGGAAACAAGCGTGTATTGCTGCATATCGATAAATTAGAGTGAACGGAGCATCCTGACAAGCCCGGGGCAGTGTTAGTTGTGTATGCGACTCAGGCTGGCGGTCAGTTTGATGATTTGCTTGAGAGCCGTGTTGACGCGGTCGAGTTGTGGGGGATGCATGAATTGCAGGCCGACGCAGGTTTTTCCTCCTGCGGATGGACCGGTATGTCGAACACGACAGGCGAGGGGTATTGGGTCGGAATGAGGTTCGGGGCGGAATTCGCAAATTAATTGGGTTCCGGGTGATATCTGCTCTTCATGTTGCTTACGTAGCGCGATGCAAGCGCCGCCGGCGGATAGATCGAGCATGTATCCCCGAGCGTATAAGCCGGTTGAATAGGAGAATTGGTCTGCATCAAGGTGATATAAGTTTGCCGAGATGCTGATGTGTGGGGGGATAGTGACGCGATTGAAAACCCGACGTTGAATTTCGATCATGCGTTCCGGGCGGCCCAGCTTGATGGCCCGTTGGCCACGGGAGGATCCGACTCGGCATCGCGGTTCCAGAATGGGAGCATTGAACAGGCATTTTTTAGGGCCGTGTCGAAAAGTGATGTGGATCAGGTCACCCCTGGCAAGGGGCGGCGGAGGTGAGCCCTTGATTTTAGGCAAAGTCGTGAGCAGGGTGTGTTCCCGGCGATCAAATTTCAAAAAACGGGTTTTAAAATCGGACCAGCCTTCTTCGTCGCGACAGGTCAATTGGTTGACGAAGCGTCTCTGGGCTGCCTTGGTGAGCAAGTATTCTGCCTGTCGGGAGTCCAGGGACGGTATTGATTGCATCGCTCACGCCTTTTTGTGGTTATGCGGTTGCTTGGCGTACCAGGCTGCCAGATGTTTTTTGAGAGCCTCGACGGATTTGCTGGATTTTTCGTTGCTACTGTCCGCGAGGAACTGAATGCCGAGGATAATTTTGCCCTGGCTGCCGGCCGGTGTTTTGCTGCAGAGAAGGGCGTCCATGGAGTAGTGCGAATCCTCTCCGCCGCCGAGGTTAAATTCGACATACAGTGGTTCGCCGATGCAGAGTTGGTCAGCGTTGGTCGCTTCCGTTCGGCAGGCAAGTCCGTCCTGGCTGATATTACATAACCAGCCGATACCCCGAATGGTTTTTTTCTCTTCTCCCGTCCATTGCAGAGAGACCTGAGTGGAATGGGCGAGGTTGATTCGCCGATATCGGCGGCGTTGGGCGACCTGGATTTGCTCTGGGCAGGCCAGGGTTAAATACGTATCGCTTGGGGGCTGGGCGTCGGTTTCAACCCCGACTACGTCCACGTTGAAAAAATAGCGATGTTCGCCCATCAATAAAGAAACGTCGCAGTAAACGCCGAGCAAATCCCTGTAATCACAGTTGTTTGGCAGGTCTTGCTCATTCGGACTAGTCTCGAAGTTTCGGCCATTGGGCTGATTATCCGAATGTTTACCGTCCGCTTGATTTTGGCTGTGCTCATCGTGGTGGACAACGATGGTGATAAAGCGATGATCTTTGGTCTGCCCATGCATGGGGCGATCATCCAGTCGGCCGTTAATAGGGGGAGCTTCCGGACGGTGTCGCGGTTGAAGGTGGACCTCCGTCTGGTGTCGGATAGCCTGTTCGATGGTTCTGGCTGACTGTCGGGGACTTAAATCTATTGCGAACATGCATTGCCTCTTTGTTTTGTTCAATTGAGCCTAAAAAACCGAAAGCGGTATCAGTCCTTTTCTCTTCGTCGCCGGGCGAATTCGAGTTGTTTGGCCATGATGAATTTGGCCAAGCGATGTTGTAGTTCACGAGACTGTGAATCGGAAGGATCGAATTGCCAGGAAAAGCCAGCCATCAGGCGTTCGTTCCTGCTTTGATTTTCGATCCAGCGCAACTCACAGTTGAGTACAATCGGGTCTTTTGTGTTTTCCAAGTGGAAGGAGGCCTGATAAACCTGTCCTGTATGCATTTTTTTCGTGCTGGATCGTTTTATAAGCAGTCCGCCCCCCGTTTCGGAAAGGTTTTTGATTTGACCTTCGATAGTCGCCTGCTCGTCCGAGGCTTGGTTATGTTGTGGGGACAAGTGAATTTCGTCGGCGTCGAGATGGATGCCGTGAAGACGAAAGCAGCTTCTGCGTTGGGATTTTTTTATTATTTTTGGTTTTTGGACCAGCAGAGCGCGGCATTCACTAGCTTGGTTCTGGACGTAACGGGTTTGGCGGATTACCCGGGTGTCGATGGACATGCGGGTTTCATCGAGGCAGAAATAGATAATGAGTGGGTCACCTTGCGGGATGGATAATGGTTTTCCCTGGATAAGGGGGTAGTCAATGAACAGCCCATCGTCGGCATTTTCCAGGAAGCGGATTTTGGCACGGCGGTTCACCCCGGGTTCTGAAGCGTAAACTAATTCGCCGGTGTGGTTTTTGGAACACAGCTCGGCCAAAATCTTTTCCATTTCGTCGGTATTTTGGGTTACAGCGGTGGTCATTCCGATAAAGCCTCGATGGTTCGGAAATCGATCCTTTGGATACTATCCATTAATTCTTCGGTGTGCCTGTGGGGGGACTTGATCTAATCGTTAAGGGCTGGGTCCCATAAAACGGGTACGGAGCCTGTTACGCGTAATAGGTCTGCCGAACTTATGATCATAGAAAAAGAAAAACCGCATCCTTGATATGGAAAACTTCCGGTCAAGTTCGGAACAGGGGGCGTGTTATGGGAAATGGTGCGAATCAAGGGGAAACCAGAAGGGAGAGATTATGGCCGCCAGTAAGAGCCGAGGTAGTTCCAATAACACGACCGTGGAAAATAAGGCATCCGCTCCGTGGGATATGGTTATTGCCGAACGTCTGGGACGGACCCAGGTTTACAAGAGCTTGCCGGGGCATATACGGGGGAGGGTTGATGAAGCCATTTTGTTAAGGCCAGAGGAATGTTCCTCGCTGGAAGCGATCGACAAGCGGTTTGGTCTTGAGGAGAACTACGGGATTACCATGAAGGCCTTGCGCGGTTACGCGCGGAAGCTGGAGCAGTTAGCGCGACCGGCGGCGGCCTCGCATCTGCTGACCCGGGTGCTGGGTTGTCTGCCGGAGAAGGATCGGCAACGGATGTTGGCGGGGAGTGAAGTACTCTTATTGAGCCGAGTTATTCAAGCTCTCAGTGACGGGAAGGCTGAAGCCCTTGGCGTAGCTGACTTAGCCAAGCTGGCATCCGTTCTGTCTTCCTTTGCCAAAAGTGGTGACAAGTCGTCGGCATCGGCGGAAAATAATTGCCGCCGTCCCGATGCAAGCAAATCGAATGAGAACGACACCGCTATTCCTCCAAGTTCCGAGAAGCTGGCGGAAACGGTGCGTTTCCTTTACGGGTTGAATTGGCCGCCTTGCAATCATGAAGGCAAGTCGTAAAGGTTATATCTTACTTGAGTGCTTCTCTTAATTTAAATACGACATATCTGCTGCAAATGTCATTTATTGCTTGCCTACCGGGAGGAATAGGCATAAATTCTTGAATGGTTATTAGATTGTTGAAAGCAAGGGGGGTATGACCATGCAGTATCGCCGCTTTGGTAAGACTGAGATGAATCTTTCGGTCTTCACGCTTGGGTTAATGCGTTACATGGCCGGGGGCCAGGAAAACGCGAACCGGGTTGTGCAACGGGCGGTTGAATTGGGAATCAACCATCTGGAAACGGCCCGGGGCTATGGGACGAGTGAAGAACTGCTCGGCGGGGCGCTTCAACATATCGACCGCGGCAAAGTCTATATCACCACCAAGCTGCGTTCCGATGGAACCTATGACGATTTCATGCGGAAGTTTGAAACCTGCATGAAGAACTTGGGCATCGACGTCTTGGACAACCTCGATCTGCACGGCATCAACAATGCGAAAACTTTTCGAACTATGGTCAAGGAGAAGGAGACGTGGCGGGCGGTGCGCAAGCTTATGGATGCGGGTACGGTCAAGCACATCGGCTTTTCCACACATGGCAAGACGCCGGTGATTATGGACGCGGTAAATTCGGAGATGTTCGAGTCGGTCAACCTGCATTATTACTGGTTTTACCAGGTCCATGAGCCGGTTATCGAGCGAGCGGCGGAGTTAGACATGGGGGTGTTTATCATCAGCCCCAACGAAAAAGGGGGCATGTTGTTCAAGCCTACTGAAACGCTGAAGCAGATTTCCCAGCCGTTTCACCCCATGAATCTTAACCAGCGTTGGCTGCTCAGCGATCCGCGGGTGCATACGCTTTCGCTCGGGCCGACCTGGCCGCATGAGTTGGACGCTCACATGGCCGTTGCTGACGACGTTGGACCGCTGCGCGACGAAGAGCGGGAGGTTCTGAATCGTTGGGAACGGACCATGCGGGAAAAGGTCGGCGGGGATTATTGTACCGGTTGTCAACAATGCCTGCCGTGTCCACAGCGAATTGATATTCCCGAGATATTACGTTGGCGGAATGCGGCGGTGGCCTTTGACATGTACGAGTTCGGCAGTTTCCGTTACAACCTGTTGGACGGTGACGAGGACTGGTTCTTCGGCCCGACCGCGGATCATTGCACCGAATGCGGCGACTGTTTGCCGCGATGTCCGGAAAACCTGGATATTCCCCGATTGTTGTTTGAGACCCATGACATGCTCGAGACCGGCCAAGCCACGCGTTTGTGGGAACATTAGGACCCGGGTATAAAAGGTCGCTCATTTCCTATTTGTCGAACTGGCTGGTGTAACGAACAATCTCCCAATAAAAATATATTGATTGGATGGCAAAGGCATGAGGTTTTGTGTCCAGGATTGGGATATGGCCTTTAATGCTGAGGTTTATCCTGGAAGATGCGGCGGGGGGTGTGATGTTGTTCCCCGTAGGGGAAAAAGGCGTCTTGGGAGTAAACACAATACAGGCCGACAGCGAACAAGATGGCCAAGAGTAATATGGCGATCAAGAGCCAGCGGTCAGCTCGGCGGCGTTCGCGACGATAAATTTCTGTGGCACAATTGGCGGGCTGGACGAGTTGATGACCACAGTGACAGCAATGCCGCGCGGAAGCGGGATTGTGTATGCCGCACCTGGGGCAGGTGAGGGAGGATTCATGCGTTTTGTTTTTGACGATCATGGTGTTCGGCCGCGTTATGTATCGGACAGGTTGTTTTTCGGCTGTTCGATGGACCGTCCCTCCGCTCCGATCAGGTAGATTCGGTTTTTACCGTCGCGTTTGGCCTGTAGCAGAGCCCGGTCGGCACTGGAGATGAGTTCATTCACGTTATTTCCATCCCAGGGGAAGGTGGCCAATCCACCACTGATGGTGATATGCCCGATTGCCTGTGGTCCGAGCTTGGGGAACTCGTGTGATTGCAGAGCTTTTTTGAAGCGGCGTAAAACACTGAGGACATCGGTCGGATGATGGGAACCGAGTACCCGTGGTCCCTGGGTTTCCCAGAAAACGACAATGAATTCATCGCCGGCATAGCGGGCGACGATGTCTTGTTGGCGGCATAGGCGGCGGAACAGTTGGCTGGTTTCGCGTAAAACTTCGTCGCCGGCGTCATGCCCGTATGTGTCGTTAAAGTGTTTGAACCCATCCAGATCGAAGATCAACAGGGTGACCGTAAAGCGTTCATGCCGTGCCCGTTGCAGGATTTGCTCAAGGGCTTGGAAGAGGTAACGACGGTTGGGCAGGTCAGTAGCCTCGTCCATCATAGCCAGTGATTGCCATTGTTGCTGTTGTTCGGCCGTTTGTATTAATCGGCCGATCAGGCGGCCGTAGTGCCGGAGTTTTTCCACCTCGGGGGTAGTGAAGGGGGCGTGTTCCCTTGGGCCGACGAGGATTTGGCCGTGGGTTTTCCCCTCGCAGGTGATAATTTCCACCAGGGTGGGCTCGAAACGAGGGGCACCCTGGGAAGCCTGGTCCGGGCCGATCACGATGCGCACGGACTGGACCCGCAAGGAGCGGGCGACCAGTTGACAGAGTTTTTCCAGCATGGTCTGGCGATTGGAACCTAGGTCAGATAAGACCTCGGTCAGACCGTTCAATTCTTCCCATGTCGGCATGGCGGATTCATTGTTTTGTTCAGGAGTGGCGACGATTTCTTCCAGCCCAAGGGCTCGGTCCAGTTCTTGGGATGAAGGGGGGTAGATCAGGTAATTGTCCGCCCCGGCAGACAGGACTTCGCGGGCGGCAGGCTCCCCGCTGGGTGGACAGCACAAAAGCAAAGGGACCCGTTCACCGGCGGCTTTACGCAGGCCGGAGACAGCCTCCTTCAATTTCCGCATGCCCGGATCGACGCCCACCAGCAGGCCTCGCGGGGGAGCCTGACCCAAGGCCGCTATACCTTCGAGATAATTCTGGCTGACCGTTACGTCGAACTGGGGGTAACGTTTGCGGACCAGATCGGCCAGGTTTTCCGGGTCGTTGATGATCAACAGGTGCGGGCGCTGGTTCTGGAGCAGGTTGTCGGTCAACATTGGCTCTGCTCCTGGCCCGGGCCATTATTGTTTTGGTTTTTGTTATTTAATTGCCCGGTCAAGGCCTCCAGCTCCTCGGTGGTCAGCACTATCGGCGGGCGTTCAGGTTTGTTGGGTGGCGTTTGCCGGGATGGTTGTTGCTGTTGTTGCGGAGGTGGTGACTGCTGAGTCTGTTCTTGTGAGGGTGGCTGATTATTCTGGTCCTCGGACGATGAGGATGATTGCTTCTGATGCTGCGGCGGTGTTCGCTTGGGCCGATTTTTGGCGGGTGACCAGGGGAAGACGACCGGGGTTTTCTGTTCTGGAGCGGGTTGCTTGGCGGCGACGGTTTCTTCATAGGGTCTTACCAGCCGTACTGATGGTTTTGGCGATGATTCCTGTGGGGAGGGTACGGGGTGCTGCTGAGGAGCGTTTTGAAGCTTTTCGTTAGGCATTGCTTGTTGAGGGGATGGTTGCAACGAGCCGGCCAACAAGTCGCCGGCATTTCCCTTTTGAGTTGGGGAGGCAATCTCCTCTCCAGGTTGATCCATGATTTGATCGGGAGAGAATATTCGTGCCCCGCGGGTGCATGCGGCCTCCATTTTCTTATCCCGATGCTTAGGGCCGATAATATAAAAACGAGTTTCACGGCTTAGACGGGCGGCATGGGTGAAAAAATCGAGTTCGTTCCAATCCAGGGCATCGACATGAACCAGTAGGAGTCGCGGTTTCAGCCCCCGGGTGAGTTCAGCCAATGTGTCGTAGATATGCGGAGAGAACAGGACGCGCTCACCGTTTTGGCGCAACCAATTCTTAACCTCTGAGGGTAATTCCCGGTTTGCGCAACCGGTTACCAGGATTTGCGTTCCCGGTTTCTGGTCGGCGGACATGGTATCCTCTCTCGCTTTTCCTCTCGCTTGTGTGGTTTGCAACAACCACCTTATTTCAGTGTATCTGTGCCCGGTGGAATGGTCAATGAAAAAGGGTTGCCAGCAGCAGGGAGCAAGTTATCTTAGAGGGGCTTCTCGGGGCAGGAATCGCGAGCATAGTTGAAAGATGATACATGGCGTGAGAAAGAACCAAGTTTTTAAGGCAGGGAGGCTGATGACGTGATGGATCGTATTGTGATACGAAGATTTATTATCGGGCTTTTTTTGTGGGTGGTGCTGCCGGCGGTTACCTGGGCGGGCGAAGCGGCGTTGTTGGCAAGTGAGATTGGCGAGTTGTTGTCCAACGATCGGCTGGCCCGGATGCAAGTGGGGCTGATCGTGCAGGCATTGGATGGGAAACAGAAGGTCATTTTCAGCCGAAATGGGCAGGAAGCGTTCAAGCCGGCCAGCAATATGAAAATCATTACCACGGCCGCGGCGATGAACGTGCTGCCTAAGGATTTTACTTATTGTACCATTCTTGCCCGGCGGGGAGATGATCTGGTTATTATCGGTAGTGGTGATCCTTCCATTGGCGACCCACGTATCGCCAAGCGGGCCGGTGAATCGGTGACCGCGATATTTCATCGCTGGGCGAAGGTGCTCAAGGAAAAGGGGATTACCGAGATTCGCGGGGATTTGTTGTTTGATGATTTTATTTTTGAGCAGCAGCACGTTCATCCGAGTTGGAAGGAGCAGCATAACCTGCAAAGCT
>CAZMVS010000181.1:0-3415 GCA_964569525.1 uncultured Planctomycetales bacterium | reverse complement strand
GCGACGTTGGCCAAGATCGCGGATGAAGTCCGCCACACGGTCAATATTATGCCGGGGGATGGCATTGGTTTCCGGGGTACCAAGCACGGCATTACGATCGTCCATACCACCCTGCCGGAACGATATGCTTTTGACGAATACGAAGTGCATGAAGAGCCCCCGCCGGCTCAGAAAGACATCCGGCGAATAACGTACGAATTACTGTGGGACGAAGAGTTGGAAGACGATGAAGGCATTCCCCTGTGTCATGGGCTGTGGCGGAGTGAGCAAAAGACTTTCGATCCGAATCCAAACCTGGTGATTGAGGAAGAGACGCCGGGAGAAGGCGGCTTGGATGAAGGTGGCCGAACTTCGGAAGAAGGAGGAATTGAGGAAGAAGAGGTTCAACGGGTCGAGGGTGAACTGCTGGCTCCGGAAATCAAGTATTTGAAATTTGAATATTTTGACGGGGCTGAATGGCTCGACCGCTGGCACACAGAGGCTGAGCAGCAGGGGGCCGGTAGTGAATTTGGTGACGGAAGCAGCGCCTTAGGCGGTTTGTCCGGTGAAGGAGGAAGTGGCGAGGGCGGTACCGGCGAATCAGAGGAAATGGTTTATGGGCTTCCCCAGGCGGTACGCATTACCATCGGCCGAACACCCAAAGATCCGGAAGAAGAATTGATGGAGCAAACTGGAAAAGACATCGACGACGAGGAAAAGGAAGAATTGAAAGAACACCATCCCGATCGTTATACGATCGTGGTGCACTTGAGGCAGGCCGACAAGGCCTTGTTGCGTTCGCGGCTGTATCGGTCGGAAAACCCTATCGATTTGCAGATGGGAAAAGGTCTCAAATGATAATCGGACAGGCACCAACACGAAGAACTTTATTTCGCACCGCCAGTTGTGCGCGCTGCGGAATGATTCTTTACGTGGTGCTGATTTTGATTACGCTGCTTGCCGTTTTAGGGGCCAGCTTTTCGTTTCATATGAATGCCGACCTGGCATCGGCAGGCGCGGGGCGGAACCTGCAGCAGGCCCGGCTGGCGGCGGAATCGGGAATTGATCAGGCCCTTTCTGCCTTGTTGACCGACCGAAAAGACATGGAATTGTGGTACGACAACCGGGACCTGTTTCGCCGAGTACCGGTCTGGATGCCCGATCGTGATCCCGGTTCGACCAGCCTGGCGGATAAAACGGTGGTGGAAGGCCAACCCGCTTGGCGGTACTCCATCATTACTTACGACTTGCAAAGTGACCAGGACCAAAGCCAGAACAATCAAATGCAGGTACGTTACGGCCTGGTTGACGAAAACAGCAAATTCAATCTGAATTCGCTGGATACAAGTAATCCCGACCAGGCCCGCAAACAGTTGTTGGCCTTGTTGGACGGAATCCCCACTGAAGACGTGGATCCACGAGCACTGGCGGACTCTTTGATCGACTGGATGGACGAGGATGACCAGCCCGTTTCCGATCAGGGTGCGGAAAGCGGTTATTACATGACATGTGATCCCCCGTACCGAGCCAAGAACCGTGAGCTGGATACGGTGGAAGAGCTCTTGATGGTCAAAGGTTTTACCGGGCGGATTCTTTACGGTGAGGATTACAACCGCAACGGTTTTCTCGATCCCAACGAAAACGATGGAGAGGAAGAAGGCTCTTTGTTCCCGCCGGACAATGGTGACGGCAAGTTGAATCGGGGTTTGCTGCCGTATGTTACGGTTTATACCCGGGACTGGAATCTTCTCTACGATAATAAAATTAACATCAACATGGTGGGAACGGCTAAACTACCGGAGGTGGTGAGTCAGAATCTCGGTGATGAACTGATCGAGTTTATCAAAAACGTTCGCTCTGCCGGTCATACTTTCGAAAGCGTTGGCGAGTTGTATCGCCTTGAAGTCTGGGAGAACGGCTGGTCTGAATATTACGAGTTCAAACAGCAATATGAGGAGAAGCAGCAGGAAGGGGAAAAAGAAGAGGAGGGGGCTGAAGATGAGCAATGGGATCAGCCGCCGGGTGATGAGTTACCCGGGCAGGAGGAAGAAGGCTTGGAAGATGAACAACCGGGCGACGAGCGTTTGCCGGGGGACGAACAGGAGCAAGAAGGTATTGGCGGCGACGAGCAGGAATTTGGCGAAGAGGACTTGCAAGATCTACCGGAGAGTTTGAGGGACAAAGACAAAAATCGCAGGCGTTTAAAGGCCATGGAAGCACCTGCCGACGGAAATCTGCCGGAACCCGGTGGCGAGGCCGGCCCGCCGACCGGTAGTCCGCAACAGGGAGAGGATGTGCTGCAAGGCCAAGAAGAACAGGGCGGGGCTGAAAGCAACCAGGGTGAGGACAAATCCGGCGAGGAGGATAAAAATAAAAAACTCGAATGTCCGGGTGGTCCGCCTAAATACCGCAGTCCTGTTCAAGATGAACAGACCCTTGCCCTGGCTATGCAATACCTGACTAGTGCCGAAGACGTTCGTGTGGGATTGATCAACATCAACACCGCGCCGGCGCGGGTATTGAAAACCCTGCCCGCCTTGACTGGCCAGGAAGTGGAAGCCATCATCAACGCGCGTAAAAACCTGGACAGCACCCAAAAAGCGAGTTGCGCCTGGTTAGCGACCAGCAGCGTGTTGGAGGATTATCATAAATTTAGTTTGTTATGTGACAAAATCACTGCTGAGCCTTGTCAGTTCACGATTAACGCGATCGGGTTTGCCGATCACGTGGGGACGGCCAAGCGGATCCAAGTAGTTATTGATTTGGCTCCTGATATGCTAGGAGATTTACTCCAGATGATGTCCAATAAAGGGTCTCAATTTCAGCCAAGCGTATTGGTGAAATATTACCGGGACATTACACCTTTACGAATTGGTTATCCCTTGACCGAGGAAGCGGAGAGGAGGCTGGGTATTGCGACTGGCACTGAGTGATCGAAGTATACTTTGTATCGACTGGGATGAAAAATCCTTGCGCGTATTGGAAGTCGGCGCCTCGCGCTTTGGGGTGCAGATTCGCAAGTCGATCCATGTTCCCCTTGGGCCGGGTGTTAATGCTCATGACGCTGCCTCTATGGGGGAATTTTTACGTCAAACCCTGACGGAGCATCGAATTCGCGCCCGCCGGGCCATGGTGGATGTTCCCCGACAGGATGTGGTGTTGAACCTGCTTTCCCTGCCTGCCGGTTCCATGGATGAATTGGCCGCCATGGTGCATATCCAGATCGCCAAGGAACTTCCCTTTAACAAGGAACAGGCGGTTATCGATTTTGCCGTCTCCCAGACACGGGATGACAACACTTGTGACGTTTGGGTGGCCGCGGTGCGCAACGAGCGGGTGGACCATTATCGCCAGGTGTTTAATATGGCGGGGTTGTGGGGGGGGGGGGGCGGGGTGCGGCCCCGTGCCCACCTTACGGGGGGGGGGGGGGGGGCGG
>CAZMVS010000180.1:0-3350 GCA_964569525.1 uncultured Planctomycetales bacterium | reverse complement strand
GCGAAAAAATTGTTTATCGTATTATTTAATTATAATTCGGTGTGGAAAAAGCTACGCGGACCAAAACCCCCCTTTACGCGTTCGTTTCCAGATTTTGAGGAAAACTACGGACGAATTTTACAACAATATGCCAAGCTGGGGCGTAAATACGGCTTGGAACTTTACTTTAGTTTTAATGATGAGCCGTTTGAAAATCGGAATAAGCGGAGCAGTTCATACTATTGTAGCAAAATTGCTCAGCAACATGGATTAAAGACTTGGTCAACCCATCGTTTGAAAAGTGATAAACAACTGAATGCAAAAGATCATCCTGGCCAAAATATTTATCTACGCCCATTGCGAGAAGTATTAAATGTCTTTGTTGATTGCGTAATACGCATCGACGAACAATTATTGCAAAAGTTCAAAGATTGCCGGTCGAACCTGTCTTTCTATACGACTTATGTGGCTACTAGCGTGCGACCCACATACAATCGTGTTTTGCACGGGGTATATCCATTTATCGTAAAAAGTGAATTTGTGGTTAGTTATGCTTATCGTGATGCCCTTGCGGATCCGTATAACGACTTAGATGCACGGGCACGGGATCCGTGGGATGAAGGCATGAACGATTATCTGCTTACCTATCCGACGTGGAAAGGTCCTATCCTGCCGACTCTGTCATACGAAGCGCTGAGAGAAGGTGTAGAGGATTCGAGACTTATAAGTACCGCGCTTACCCTTAGTGACAGGGCTATGAACAGCGACAATGAAGCTGCTGTTGCCGAAGCGAAAAAGACAAAGCAGTTTTTGAACAAACTGTTTTCGCAGGTGAGTAAGGATTTCGCACATGATTATTGGAACAAGCATAAGGACGGGCCGGTGGATCCCATGGAGCAGGCGATATTGCGCGATTTAATAAT
This sequence comes from uncultured Planctomycetales bacterium, assembly GCA_964569525.1. GTDB lineage: Bacteria > Planctomycetota > Phycisphaerae > UBA1845 > PWPN01 > JAAYCU01. The sequence goes on along the minus strand of CAZMVS010000180.1, from coordinate 2,448 downwards.
AGGTGACAGCGATAGTTACCAAGTATTTGAAGAGATACGACATACCTTATTGACCAGGATAAAGGGCTTGCAGAAATCTCTTGAAACATCAGGAGAACAAAATAATTAGTAATGTAGGTGCTACGTTATATTCACCAAGTCCAGTAAATTCCGTAAACGTTTTGTAAGCAACGTGGTTCACCGGACTGTTACACGCAGTTGGCGGCTACTAAGGTCAACACTTAGGATGCGGTGCTTGTTGGTGTCGGCGATGTAGAGGGTGTTGTCGGTGATAGATAGGCCGCCGGGTTCGTAGAGGTCGATTTTATCGGCGGGAGAAAGCGATGAGGCTTGTTCGCCCAGCCAGGTGGTGACTTTACGATTTGACAAGTCGATGTGGCGGATGGCGTTGTTGTAGGTGTCGGCGACGTAAAGAAAATTGTTGTGCAAAGCCAAGCCGAGGGGATGTTGAAAGCGGGCGGAAGGGCCGACGCCATCACGAATTCCGAAGCCGAAAAGGTCATTGCTGCCGGCGACGGAAGTTGTGTAGCCATCCTTTAGATTGATTTGTCGAATGGTGGAGGCTTCGGAATCGGCTACAAAAAGGTAGCGGCCGTTAGTTACCAAGGCGGATGGTTGGGCAAAGGTAGCTCGGCGGGCTGGGCCGTCGCGACTTGATTCCTGGCCGGTACCAGCGAACACTTTCACTCGTTTGGTGTCCAAATCGTAAACCCATATCTGGTGCAGGCCTGCCATGGCGATATAGATTTTCCTTTCGACAAGAACCACGTCCCAAGGCGAACTCAGCGGGGTCGAATTCCCAAGGCCGCTGGTGTTATAGCGTCGGGCTTGTTCACCCGTGCCGGCTAATGTTTTGACATTTTTATTTTGCAAATCGACAGCCCGCAGGGCGTGATTATTCGTGTCGGCTACGTAAATCCAACGTCCGTCGGGTGAAGTGGCTAAACCATGTGGACGATTGAAGGTCGCTTTTGCAAAGGAACCGTCATTCAGGCCGGGGCTGTCTTCGCCGATGATGTCATGTATTTTACCATTCAGATCGGTCTGGATGATGCGATGGTTATTGGTGTCACTTATCAGTAAACGTTGATGTTTTCCGTCAGCTAATACTTTGCCGGGGAAAGACAGTTTTGAAACATTCTTGGTGGTGGGGCTTTCCTGTTGAAAAGATAACGGTTCGGCTAAGGTGCCTTTGCGGCGGTGGATTTTTAATAGTGTGTTGATGGCCTGGTCGAGCTTTTTGCGATGGCCTTCGCCGGCGTAGTGGGCGACCACGTAGCCCTGCGGATCGATCAAAACTAATGTCGGCCAAGCCCGTACGTTATAGGCCCGCCAGATTTGATAATCACTGTCCACCGCTACCGGGTGGGCCAACTCATGTCGTTCGATGGCGGCCTGTATGTTTTGTGGATCCTTTTCCTGATCGAATTTGCCGGAGTGGACGCCGATGACGACAAAGGGCTGGTCGGCGTATTTGTTTTCCAGATATTTCAAATCTTCGAACACGTGCATGCAGTTGATACAGCAGTAGGTCCAAAAGTCGAGCAGCACGACCTGGCCGCGGAGTTGATGCAGGGTTAACGGCTGATCGGTGTTCAGCCAGTGATCGACATTCGGCAGACCGGGAGCCTTGGCGATACGCTGCAAGGATCTTTGGCCGAGCGCGAGGGAGAGTGTAACGGTTACCGCCAGTAAGAAAATGGTGGGTGTCAGGAAGCTTTTAACCAGTTTGTTGTTATAGTTTATGGTCATGACGATGACTCACACGCAAGTTGCAATGGATTTATATCAACAACAAAACTCATACCAAAACAAAAGCAACATTTCTCTTCCCGCTGATCAATTGTAGGGCGTATGTTCGTTAAGAACACAGTTGTTTCACGGCCATGGATGGGGAATCAACAAACGGTGGGGGGGGTTATTTGTCGGGGGGGGGGAAGATTTCGTTTTCGCGTTTGATCAAAATTTCGAGGATATCTTCGCGAGTGTCGATGGACAGGAGGTCGTTGATGACCTGGTCATCGAAGATGCGCATCAGGCGGGCGAGGGTATGGAGGTGGTGACGTACTTCGTGGCAGCAGATCAGGAAGAACAGGTGAGACAGTTCGCCGGTGGGGGCGCCGAAACCGATTCCGCGGGGTAGCCGAGCCACGCAGACGAACGGCTCGGCGGAGACGAAGGGCATCGGTTGGCGGGGATGGGGAATAGCGATGGCGTTGGGCAGGGCGGTGGAGCACATTTCTTCTCTTTGTTCGAGAGCTTTTAGCAATCCCTGAGGGTCGTATAACAGGCCGGTTTGCTCGGCGAGGTTGACCAGTTCCTTGAGTACGGAGGTTTTGGTATTGGCGGGCAGGGAGGGTTCGATGCCTTCGAGGCCGACGAGGTCGCTGACGCGTCGCTGCTGGGTTCCCATGGGTTCGGCGAGGGCTTTTTCGAGGGCGATGAGGC
>CAZMVS010000179.1:0-2843 GCA_964569525.1 uncultured Planctomycetales bacterium | reverse complement strand
GATTGGCATGAAAATGCTTGGCCCGGCTACCGTATTTTTTGATCGTGCCGACAATGCCGTCGGGCATGGTGGCCATGGCCTTGATGTCCAACATAATATCGATATTCGGATGGCTGATCTCGTCCGCCATTCGAGCGGCCTCGTCCACGGTCTGGACAAAATTCGTTTCTTTCGGGCTCAAACCCTCGATACACAAGGTCACCCCCCGCTGGGCAAGCGTATCCGCCGCCGCTGAATACACTTCCTTGGCCCGCTGCCAGGCCTGCTCAAAAGTTGTCGGCGGCGCGAAATTACGCTGCTTGGGCGAACCGAAAATCATCACCTTGCCCCCCACGTCAGCACAAAAGTCGGCCAGACTCTTAAGGTAATCAGCGGACCTAAGGCGAATCTGCTCATCCTCACTAGTCAGGTGCAAACCCGGCGGAGAAGCGAACAGCCAATGCAGGCCCGGCACTTCCACGCCGGCGTCAGCCGCTGCCTGAGCTATCTGCTTACGCCGATCAGCAGATATGTCATCCACGCTTTCAGCCAATAAAAACGGGGCGATCTCCACTCCGTCGTATCCAATACGGGCGGCAATCTGAAACACTTCTTCAATCGTTTTATCCCGCCAAGGTTCGTTACACGTTGCTATCTTCATGAATGATTCCTGTCCGTAAGTCTTTCAAGGAAAACAGGTCTCGCAGGCTCGTTGGCTGAACATTCAAGGGTTCACGCAGACACGAGCCTCCGTTTTGAGTGCATTTGGGTTGATTAGATCCCCTCCGCCTTACTGTTCAGTCACAGGAGCCGGGCCGGGCTCTTCCGGTTTTTGATCGGTTCCTTCTTCCGCTGGTGAGCGACGGGTTTTCTCCTTGGTCAGCTGCCCGATCCGGATCTTGGCAAATTCCAGATTGGACTTGTTGAACTGCTCGTTCTCCACCACCTGCTGGTACATCTCCAACGCTTTTTCCCGCTCGTGCAGGCGATAATCATAAACCACCGCCATCTGGAAACGGGCCGGGTAAGACAAGCTTGGATTCCAGTCCAAAGCCCGCTGATACCACTTCAAGGCGATCGTATCATCCTGATTCTCAAAATATTCCTTGTGGATCTCCCCGATCATAAAAGCCGCTTCATCAATCTTGTCGCTGTTGGGATATTGACTGATAAGCTGTTTGAATTTCGAAAGGGCCAACTTCATGGTCTGTTGGTTATATAAGGCTGGAACTCCATGACCTCCCTTTTCCATCAACTGTAAGCCCTCTTCATAAACCTTATCCGCTTCGAGGATCGATTCCGTCGGCCGCAAGTCTTCCGCCGGCACTTGGGCATCGTCAACATAACGGTAAGGTTTAACCTGACGCACATCATTCAACTCGTTGCGAGCCCAATTCGCCTTGTGGATATAGCCCCGGTCGGTATAGTACGTTACCAATGCCCGCAGGCAACGGGCGTACATGGCCCGGTGCATAATCAACTCTTCCACCAAATCCACTTCGGTCCGCTCTGCCACGACGATACTGGGCAACTCCACACCGGCCGGATTCTCCAGGTCGCCCACCGGCGCCTGCTCATCTTCAACCCGTTTAGGATCGCCGACCAACGAATCGGTCTTACAACCCGCCAGCACCAGAAAACTCACCATCGTCAGGGCGAACAGAACCTTTTGGCCGCGCTTGCAGGGAAAGCTACTCATTGTTTCAACTCCCGGATTAAGAGCATAACTATATGTCAATACCGAAGGTATGCAAAAATCGGCCCTGAACTTAATCGAAAAACAGCGCAACCGTCAAGCACTGCGGCTCCACGAAAATCCTCCGCCTTATCATCCAAAATTAGAAGGCACCACCTTCAAGCTTACACGCCGACGCCAATAGCCTACCACTGGGCTTCCTCAAAGGGGGTCAACGGCCCTTTCGGGCCAGGCTTAGGCATAGCTTTTATGATGGCCGACGCCAACGGCAGATCCGATTTCTCGGTAATCTTCAGATTGGTCATCGCAGTTTCGACCACCGCCACCGGATGGCCCGTGGCTTCCACCAACTGGGCGTCATCGGTGATTTGACCCTGAAATTGCTCCCGCTGCTGATAGGCCTCTTGGATCACCTGTCGTTTGAAAACCTGCGGCGTCTGGGCTTCCCAGAGATCGGACCGATCCACTGTTTCTTCTATAACACCAGCCTCACTAACCCGTTTGAGGGTACCACGCACACGTGCTGCCGGAATCGCCGCTCCGCTTTTGGTCGCCTCGGCGAAAACATGATCAATCAATTTCTCGGATAAACAGGGACGGGCAGCATCATGAATAGCCACCAGGTCGGCATCCTCGCGGACAGCAGCCAACCCATTGGCTACCGAATCCGGCCTTTCCACGCCACCAATAACCAATTGGACACCCATCAGGCCCAAGTTTGGGCCAAACTTCTCTTTAACCTGCTGCTCGTCTTCCGGAGCCACCACCAGGATAGTTTGGCACACATCATCCCGATTCACAAAATGCTCAAGACTGCGCAGAAAAATGGCCCGTCCGTCCAACTTGGAAAAAACTTTCTTCTCCGAGCCACCGAAACGCTCCCCTTTGCCGGCTGCAACGATAATTACTGCGATTTTAGCCATGACCGATCACCTCGTAATTGATCCTCTGTGCATGTTTCGCCCATCTGCCTTCTCTTTCACATCCATTCGACGCCCTATTTTTATAAAGCCCTCGAGCTAACCAAGCAAATCAGACCGACCACGGTAACAATTATGAGCGAGGCGCGATTTAAGGTTATGATAGACGGAATGATCGAATTTGAAGTCCATCAATCTGAACCGGGCGGGCAGGCTCGCACCGGCACCCTCAAAACACCCCACGGAAC
>CAZMVS010000178.1:0-6890 GCA_964569525.1 uncultured Planctomycetales bacterium | reverse complement strand
CCGCCGGCCATGCCCAGCGACAAGCGTATGCTCGTATTCAGCCCGCACCCCGATGACGACGTGATCAGTATGGGGGCGACGATCACCCGGCTGGTGGAGCGGGGCAACGACGTGCACGTCGCCTATATGACCAGCGGGAACATTGCCGTCGCTGATGAGCACACTCGGCAGATGATGCGCTTCTGGGCGGAGATGAACCGGGTTTTCGATATTGATCCGGCCGGCTCGATGAAATTACGGGCCAGGGTGCGAGAATTTCTGACCCATAAAACACCCGGCCAGGTCGATAGCCCGGAGGTGTTGGAAATCAAAACCCAGATTCGCCGCAGCGAGGCTTTGGGTGCCTGCTTGCGCATGGGTATCTACCAGGAACAAGCCCATTTTCTTGAGCTGCCTTTCTATCAGACGGGCCAGGTTCGCAAACTGCCCATCACTGAAGAAGACGTTAACATTGTTTTGGACATGATCCGTCGGGTTCGTCCGCAGTGGATTTTCATGGCTGGTGAATTGTCCGATCCGCACGGTACTCATCGCCAGTGTGCGGAGGCCGTTTTTAATGCCCTGGATCAATTAAAAGATGACGAACGGCCGGAAGTGGTGTGGTTGTATCGCGGGGCGTGGCAGGAATGGGAGCCTGGTGAAATCGATATGACCGTCCCGCTGAGCAAGGACGAGTTGGCCCATAAAATCTTCGGTATTTTCAAACACCAGTCGCAAAAGGACAAGGCCTTGTTCCCTGGTCCGTATGATGATCGGGAATTCTGGCAACGGGCAGAGGCCCGCAATACCGAAACCGCGGCTGTCTATAACCAGCTCGGCCTGCCCGAATACTATGCCATGGAAGCCTTCGTTCGCTACGATTGGCCGAAGGGATAAATGGCTGACTTTTGTTTATCGCGTTGGTATTGGCTGAAAGGGGCCGGTGTCTTTTTGGCTGATGATGATATTCACTGAGTTCAGAGAGTCAGTCAGTTTTTCTTGAAGGTCCTTCAGGATCGGGCGTTCGCTTTCCCAATGTCCCAAGGCGATGGCTGTCTTTTGTTCACGCAAGATGACCAGGGCGTCATGATGACGCATTTCACCGGTGACAATCACATCCGCAGTGGCAGAGCGTTTTTTTTCCAAAGGTAATCGACCGGCGGCGCCTACGCATACGGCGGCCTTGTGCACACGTGTTTCCGGCTTGCCCACGATGGCGGCCACTTTCGATTTCGTCGCTCGCTTCAGTGAACGGGCCAGTGAGCCCAGTGTTGTTTGCCCGGGCAACGTGCCTACGCGACCGATGCCCTTTATCGGCTTGCCGCTTAATGGATACAGATCAAAGGCAGGCTCTTCGTATGGATGATTGTCCCGTAAGGCCTTGACCACTTCAGGCAACACGTTGCCGCGCACTTCCACCTCGATGCGCGTTTCGTTCACTTTTTCCAAAATCCCCTTTTGTCCCACCGCCGGGCTGGTTTTGTCCGTGCCGAAAAAAGTGCCTTCGCCGTTCAAACGATAGCTGCACTGTTCGTAGTTCCCGATTTTGCCCGCACCGGCGGCGAACATGGCCTGGGCCACGTTTTCCAGGTTATTGGGTGGAACAAAGGTGACCAGCTTGCAGGAGCCGTCATCCATGGCCACGTATTCGAACGGCTCGACATTGTTTAATTTGCACAGGCCGGCCAGCATGTCGTTCGTGCCTCCATCGGCGGCGTCCATGGCGGTGTGCGGTGAATAGACGGCGATGCCTGCGGCAATGGCTTGATGCACGATGGAGGAGGTATCACTGGTTTGGGCCACCAGCCGCTTGATGGGTTTGAAAATCACCGGGTGGTAACTGATGACCATGTTGCACTTAGTCTTGATAGCCTCGTCCAGAACCTCCGGCGTCAGGTCGATACACAAAAGAACGCGCTTACAACTTGCCGACCGATCCCCCACCAGCAGCCCTACATTATCCCACGATTGGGCCAGTGACGGCGGGGCGATGGTGTGCATTGTTTGTTCCACGTGTCCGATGGTGACGGGTTGCTTCCTGCTTCGTGCCATGAATGAACTTTCTCCCGGTTTTTCAAAAGGCGCACAACGAAATGATTCTATTATTTCGGTAAATGTGGCCTTGCATTGACCGTATTTCAATACCCTAACGAGCCTGTAGTCTCAAACGTATTTTGTCAATGCGCTTCCTCTTCCTGCGTGCCGTTGTTGCCCCGGTGCAGACTGCGCAGCACGTCCCGCTGCTCCACCACGCCAAGGAAAGTCCGTTGTTCGGCGTTTTCGATCACCGGCAGCGAACCCACATCGTGTTCATGGAACAGGTCGAGGATTTCCTCCAGCCGTTGTTCGGCGAAAACCATCGGCGGGGCGGTGTTGGCCATGTCATAGGCGGTGACAATGTCCATCATGATGGGATTGAACATCAGGTTGCGCAAATCGGAAAAATTGATCGTCCCCACCAGGTTGCCGTCCACGTCCACTACGTGAAAATGATTCAGCCGGGAATTTTCCACGAATTTGAGAACATCGATCATCTTGGCGTTCTGGCGTAGCGATTGAACATTGGTGCGCATAACAAAACGGGCGGTTAATTGATCGGGCTGGTTAGCAGTGGAAGAAGCGGAAGTCTGGGCCTGGAACGCACGCCGCAGCCGATGCAGAATCGTGCCGATTTTACTCGGTGGGCCACTGGGCCGAGCCAACAGGCTGATTGCCGTTACCTCACCGGCCTGAACCACTGTTCGTTTGGTGGCCAGCGGGCCGATCAGTCCGAAAAAGGCCACCGAGGCCAGGATGATCGCGTTAACCGACTGGGCCTTGGCATCGGGCATAAACGTACCGTCCACCGTTTGCCCCCAGTGATCAAGCAGGTACTTGCCCAAGCCGATCGCCACTCCCGCTTGGCATAACATGGCCGCCCCGATATTTCGCGGCACCCGATGATGCGGGCCGATCCAGCCCACTCCCAACCACGAGCCGACCACTTTTCCTAACGTGCGCGTAACCAGGAAGATTATGCCTACCGCCCCCACTTCGATTAACAAATGCACTTCGAGCTTGAAACCCGCCAGCACAAAAAACAACGCGAAAATCGGGCCGGTGATCGGCTCCAGATCTTCCCGCAGGCGGTGCGGCTGAATGGAAAAATTGGTAAAGGCCACGCCCATGAACAAACACATGATCAAGCTGTTCAGCCCCATGGGTTTGGACAGGGCGATGACCGCCAGCAGAATGGCAAAGTACACAAAAATCGCTTCGAACCGGGTCAAGGCTTCCTGGGCCAGAGAAAGGATCAGCCCCAGAAGAAACCCGATGACCGCGCTGCCCAGGGTGGCAAAGAGAATGCCCGCTACCAGGCCGTGGTCCATGTGTTCGGCATGAATGCCGCCTGTTTCGGGGCCCAGTTCGGCGAAAAACAAAAAGGCGACATAAAAAAGTACGATGGCGGCGATATTGTTCAGGCCGGTCATGGCCAGGATGTGGTCGGTCACCGGCCCCTTGGAACTGTACTGTTGCAAAACCAGCAAGGTGGCGGCCGGGGCGGTGGCAATGGCTGCAATGGCCAGAAAAGTGGCCTGCACCGGATCATGGGTATCCGAAACGATCGTTGTACCAGCGAATACCAGCAAAAAAATGCAAACAACTTCGGAGAGGGTGATTTTCCATACGTGCCCGCCGACCGCCCGCAGATGGTTGCCGTCGAATTCCAGTCCGATGACAAAGAGAATAATGGCCAAGGCCAGGGATTTAATCAGTTCCACCGGCTGAATGGCGCCGGCCAGGGACATTTCCATACCTTCTGCGCCACCCAGGAACTGTTGCAGGCCCCACTTGGCGGCCAGCCCCAACAGGAGGTAACCCACCACCCGGGGAACATGCGCCAGGCGGGCCAGGCGGATGCCCAGAACCGCCGATACCGAAAGTAAGGACACCAAAAGGGCGGTCACCAGGGCGTCGGGCCAATTCGCCATTGCAAGCATGTAGTGCACTCCCTTACAAAAAAACCGCCGACATCCGCGATGCCGATCATCAGTACCATACGCGGCCTGGTCACCGAAGCCAAGCTTATATCGGCTTGACCATGAGAAAGCAAAACGTTAAATCTGAAGGGGATGAAACCGGGGCATAATCACTCATCAACGTCAACGCCGTCAGTGGTTATTTTCGACTTGGACGGAACCATTACCCGGCCTTGTCTTGATTTTGATGTCATCCGTCGGGAGATCGGTCTGCCCACTGAGCCGCGAACTCCCGTTCTGGAAGCCATGGAAAATATGGACGCTGCTCAACGGGCACGGGCGGAGGCTATTCTGCATCGATATGAGGAAGAAGCCGCCCAGGCCAGCGAACTGCAGGATGGAGCTTGTGAAGTAGTTGAACTGCTTCGTCTTTGCTTAATACCCCTTGGCCTGCTGACCCGCAATAGCCGGTACTGTGCCGAATTGGTTACGGTTCTGCATGGCCTGCAGTTCGACCATATCTATACCCGGGAGGATGGGCCGGCCAAGCCATCACCCGAACCGGTGTACGCCTTGTGCCGACAACTCGGGGCGAACCCGGCAACCAGTTGGCTGATTGGTGACTACCTTTTCGACATCCAGGCAGGCAACGCCGCCGGCGCGACCACCGTTTTAATGATCGGCGATAAAACCCCACCGGATTACGCCGACCAGGCTGATCATGTCATTCGCAAATTAACTGAACTGCCCCGTTTGATGAAACTCTCGGAAGCCGGCGATTGAAAAACCTTCACCGCCGCGCTATGGTCTTAACCGATTTTGCGCCCCAATAGCCGGGCCACTTCCACGCAGTCCTTGTCCCCTCGGCCGGAAAGGTTGATCACGATATTGAAATCCTTCGGCAGGGTAGGGGCGACTTTGATGACCTGGGCCACTGCGTGTGCACTTTCCAGGGCGGGGATGATCCCCTCCGTCTCGCTTAAGAAAGAAAAAGCATCCAGGGCTTGCTGGTCAGTGGCGGAATCGTATTGGGCTCGCCCGCTTTCTTTCCATTGCGAATGTACCGGGCCTACGCCGGGATAATCCAGCCCGGCCGAGACCGAATGCACCGGCAAGGTCTGCCCGTCCTCGTCCTGCAGCACGTAGGTAAACATACCGTGCAGCACCCCCGGCTGTCCCTTGGCCAGTGTAGCCGCGTGGCGATGCGTTTCCACGCCTTCGCCGGCAGCCTCTACGCCCACCAGCTGAACGGATTTGTCTTCAATGAACGGATAAAAGATCCCCGCCGCGTTACTGCCCCCGCCTACGCAGGCCACGATCATGTCCGGCAACTTACCCGCTACTTCAAGGAATTGGCGGCGGGTTTCCTGCCCCACCACTGCTTGAAAATCCCGCACGATCATGGGGAAGGGATGCGGCCCCATCACGCTGCCGATCACGTAATGCGTATTCTGCACGCTGCCCATCCAGTCGCGCATGGCTTCGTTAATCGCGTCCTTGAGCGTTTTCTGCCCGCTTTCCACCGGAACCACGTGCGTGCCGAGCAGTTCCATGCGAAAGACGTTGAGCTTCTGCCGCCGGACATCTTCCGCTCCCATGTAAACCATGCACTCAAGGCCTAGCACAGCGGCGGCGGTCGCAGTGGCCACTCCGTGTTGGCCGGCCCCTGTTTCGGCGATGATCCGCAGCTTGCCCATCCGTTTGGCGAGCAGCGCCTGGCCGAGGGTGTTATTGATCTTGTGGGCTCCGGTGTGATTGAGATCCTCCCGCTTCAGCCAGACCTTGGCCCCGCCAAGTCGCTCGGTCATCCGTTTGGCAAAATACAACGGGCTCGGCCGCCCCACGTAATCTTTCAAATAGCCGTTCAGCTCCTGCCAGAAGGCGTTGTCCTGCTTGGCCTTGGCGTACTCTTTCTCCAGCTGGTGGATAGCCCCCATTAGCGTCTCGGGCACGTACTGCCCCCCGTATGGGCCGAAACGACCGTGTTCGTCCGGAATATGCGTGGTGTCGGTAGTGGACATGTCAGCTCCGCGTCTTAGATCGAGTTTTCCTATCTCGATTATTATAGCAATTAAGTAAGGATCAATGAATCGTAGGGATCATCGAGCATTTGTGGCCCGAAAACGCCGCTTGGACAGCATTTATCACGCCTTTATCTATGCCGTACCGAGCACATCTTGAATCGCGGCGATGACCGCCTCATGCAGTCGTCCATTGCTGGCCACCACGCCGGTATTGTCCCGTAGCGTTCGGCCGAGGGAAAAATCCAGATCCCGGCCGTGAATATCGCTCACCTGACCGCCCGCCTCGGTCACGATCATCCAGCCGGCGGCATGGTCCCAGATTTTTTCCTCATAGCCCGCCCGAGTCGGCAATCGAAGGTATATAGAAGCATCACCGCGGGCCACGGCCGCATATTTGCATTGGCTGTCAATACGGAAGGGCGGATTGGTTACGCCCAACTGCTCGGCAATGCGGGCTGAATCATTATGCGAGGAGTGCCCGGACTCCACCGATTCGCAGAAACAACTCATGGCCGGATCGCTGATTTCGCTCACCTTGACGGATCGCGTTTGTTTACTGTCGAGGGCATACATTTCCGCCCCTTCGCCCCGAACCGCCACGAACAGGCAGCCGCAAGGCCCTTTCGGCTGACGAGCGTCCAGCGGTAGATTTGGACAACCCAGCACGCCGACCACCGGCCGACCGGATTCGATCAGGGCCAGTGCAATGGCGTATTGATCGCCCCGCAGAAAGCCTTTGGTCCCGTCGATGGGATCCAGACACCAGAAGCGGCCTTGTTGGCCCCCCGCATGCCCGCCACGATCGATGGCCGCCAAAATCTCGTCAGCGGAAAAATTCTCTTGTATCCGGTTTACATGCTCAACCACTTTTTGCCGTGTGTCCGCGTTTTCCGCCGCCCGAAGCTCGTGGGCATCTTCTTCGGCCACC
>CAZMVS010000177.1:0-8918 GCA_964569525.1 uncultured Planctomycetales bacterium | reverse complement strand
TGGCGGCGGCCCAGGCGGTGGGCAAGTTGCTAGGTGAGCGGGCCAAAGCCAAGGGATTGCAGGCAGTGACGATAGATCGGAATGGTTATAAATACCATGGTCGAATAAAGGCCTTGGTTGATGCGGTAAGGGAAGCGGGTCTGCAGGTATAGAGGATCGGGTACGAATTTTATTTGGGTGGTTGAGCAGTAGCCGCCCACAAATAAGACGAGAAGACGATGGCAGACGAAGAACGGAAAGAATCACAAGAGCAGGCTTCGACGCCGGAAAATCAGCAGTCGTCCGAGCAGGATACTCAGGCTTCGCAGTCTGAGCCGGCCGGTGGTGCTGAGGAACAATCATCGCAGGCGGTCCAGGGGAGTGCTAAGCAGGAAGAGGCTGCCTCCGGGGCCGAAGAGCAATCATCCCAGGGCGAGCAGGTGAAGGGTAAGGGATCCCGGGATCGATCTTCCCGTTCGGGTTTTGGACGTGGGCCTCGGAGAGACGATTCTCCCGGTGACGGGCTGGATGAGCAAGTGGTTAAGATTTACCGCTGTGCGACTGTGGTTCGTGGTGGTCGGCGGTTCAGTTTTGCCGCTTTAGTGGTAGTAGGCGATCGTAACGGAAGAGTTGGTATCGGATATGGGAAAGCCAATGAGGTACCGTCGGCGGTGGAAAAAGGGGCTAAAATTGCCCGCCGGAACATGATTCGTGTTAAGCTGGCGGGTCGGACGATTCCGCATCAGATCATGAGCAAGTATGGTGCCAGCAAAGTGGCGATGGTTCCCGCCGGCGAGGGGACTGGTGTTATTGCCGGTGCCAGTGTACGTGCGGTGTTGGAGTTGGCGGGCGTGAAAGATGTACTGACCAAGTCTTTCGGGTCCAACGGGCCAAAGAACTTGGTGAAGGCGACTTGGTTGGGCTTGTGCAATATGCGGGATAAGGAAGAAGTGCAAAAGCTGCGTGAGGTTTCGCTGGCCGACTAATATACGGGCAAAGGTGACGGGCGATGAATATTTCTGATGTATTGCGAAATTCCAAACGGAGCAAGAACCGTCGGCGAGTTGGTCGGGGTATTGGTTCCGGTCAAGGGAAGACCAGTGGTCGAGGGCACAAAGGTGCTGGGCAGCGTTCAGGTGCGGCCATTCGAAAGCTGACCGAGGGCGGACAGATGCCTTTGTACCGGCGGATTCCCAAGCGGGGGTTCAGCAATGCTCAATTTAAAGTCCGATACCAAGTGGTCAATCTTCAGGATCTGGCCCAGCGTTACGAGGATGGGGCCAAGATTACACCGACCGAGATGGAGAAAGATGGATTGATTCGGCATGCGGATCGGCCGGTGAAGATTCTTGGGGACGGCGAGATGGATAAGAAACTGGAAGTCGAGGCGACGAAATTCAGCGTTTCGGCGGCGGAGAAAATTACCAAGGCCGGCGGACAGGTGAAGTCGGCGGGAATTTAAGAGCCCGTACGAGGTTCAAGACCAATGTTTTTGAACACGGTTACAAATATATTTCGGATTCCTGAGCTGAGGAAGAAGATCCTATTCACCTTGTTTTTGCTGGTGGTGTATCGGTTGGGTTTTCATGTGCCTTTGCCCGGTGTCAACCAGGAGTTTATGGCGGATGCTTTGCAGCGGCAGACGGATCAGAGCAGTGGATTTCAGCAGTTGGCTTCCGCTTTTGCCTTGTTTACGGGTGGTGAGTTGCAGCAGAGTACGATTTTCGGTTTGGGGATTATGCCGTACATATCGGCCAGCATTATTTTTCAGCTGTTAGCCACCGTGCTGCCTTCGCTGGAGAAGCTGCAACGAGAAGGGGAGACGGGAAGGCGAAAAATACAGGAATATACGCGCTATGCCACGGTGGGCATGTGCTTGATACAGGCTGTATTCTGGATGAATTACACCCAAAGCCAAAATTATGTATATGCGGATTACGCAGGCACAGCCAGTTTCTGGTTGATGGGTGTGTTGGGGTTGACCACGGGCACTATTTTCCTGATGTGGTTGGGCGAACAGATTGACGAGTACGGTATCGGCAACGGCATAAGCCTGATTATTATGGCGGGGATTGTGGCCCGGATGCCAAGGGCGGTGATTGGGGTCATTGAAAATGCGAATTTTAACATGGCTGCCGCGACGACCGATAGCGCGATGACCCCCCCGAAGATTTTGTTTTTGATACTGTCTTTTGTCGGTGTTGTTGCAGGAGCCATTTTGATCACCCAGGCCCAGCGTCGAATTCCCATTCAGCAAGCCAAACATACGCGTGGTCGACGAGTTATGGGTGGGCAGCGGCAGTACCTGCCTTTGCGGGTGAATCACGGCGGCGTGATGCCGATCATTTTTGCTAGTTCGCTGATGATCTTTCCGGGCATTATTTTGGATTATATGTCCAATGCCTGGGGTGGATTTTTCAACACGTTCCAACGGCTGTTCATGTACGGCAGTTTCCTGTACATCCTGGCATACATCGGGCTGGTGTTTTTCTTCTCCTATTTCTGGACGGCGGTTCAGTTTCAACCCAAGGAGATGGCCAACAACCTTCGGGATTACGGGAGTTTTATTCCGGGGCTTCGGCCGGGCAAGCGTACAGCGGATTATTTGGAACGGGTGATGACGCGAATTACGTATGTAGGGGCGGCCTTTTTGGCGATTATTGCAGTCATCCCTATGGTGGTGGCCAGTTGGATGCAAATTGACCCATCGATTTCCGCGTTTTTGGGCGGTACGGGTTTGCTGATCGTAGTCAGCGTAGGGTTAGACGTGGTTCAGCGGATCGAGGCCAACTTGGTCATGCGGAATTACGAGGGATTCTTGGGTACGAGTTAAGCTTCTAGAGAGTAGCAGGAATAAACGGTTATGATTTTGGTGTTATTTGGTCCTCCGGGTGCGGGTAAAGGAACACAGGCAGAGCGTCTGAAAGAGAATTTTAACCTTGAGCATTTGTCAAGCGGAGACATGCTCCGAGGTGAGCGGGCCAGTGGCACGGAATTGGGGAACAAGGTGGCCGGCTATATGGATGCCGGTGAGCTGGTTCCGGATGAGGTGATTATTGATGTTGTGTTGAACCGTTTATTGAAGCCGGCAAAAGGCGCAGGGTACCTGTTGGATGGTTTTCCCCGTACTTTGCCCCAGGCCCGGAAGATGGATGAGGCCTTGGGGAATGCGGGCGAGAAAGTGGATATGGTACTATCGCTGGCGGTTGCGGATGAGTTGATTGTTGAGCGGATCACCGGTCGGCTGACTGCCCCGCAGAGCGGAATGGTCTATCATAAGAAGTACAAGCCGCCCAAGGTTGCCGGGGTTTGCGACGTGAGCGGTGAGAAGCTGGTTCAGCGTGAGGATGATACGGAGGAAGTCGTTCGTGAGCGGCTGCGTGCGTATCATGAGCAGACGGCCCCACTGGAAGATTATTATCGCCAGAAGGATGTTCTGGTTGAAATTGACGGAACCAAGGGTATTGATGAGATTTCTCAGCAAGCAACGAAGCTGGTGAAGGATTACCAGGCCGAAAGCGGTCGATGAAGGTTTACATGAGAAGGCGATCCGGGACTGCAAAATTAAAAAGCCGGCAAGATATTGAGAAGATGCGGTGCGCAGGACGGATTGTTTATCAGGTTTTATGCCAATGTCGAGAGATGGCTCGGCCGGGCATGACCACGGCGGAGATGAATGTTGAGGCGGAGCGTATGATTGCGGAAGTGGGGGCGGAGGCTTTGTTTCGTGGAGTAGAAACGAGCCAGGCCCGATTTCCGTTTCCGTCGGCGATATGTGCGAGTGTGAATGAGCAGGTGGTTCACGGTATTCCTTCGGATCGACCTTTAGCTGAAGGTGATGTCGTAAGTATAGATTGCGGAGTTAGGTTGGAAGGTTTTTGTGGGGATAGCGCTACCACGTTTGCGGTCGGCAAGGCTTCTGCGGAAGTAGAGCGGCTAATGGAGGTGACGCAGGAGGCCTTGGGGATAGCGATTCGGATGCTTCGGCCCAAACGGTGGTGGAGCGAGATTGCCAAGGAGATGCAGGCCCATGTGGAGGCCGCCGGTTTTTCCGTTGTCCGCGAGTTTGTTGGACATGGGATCGGTCGGGAGATGCATGAGGAACCTAAGATTCCCAATTACGTGGATCCAAACGAGCGACGGATGGATTTTGAGATTCGCGAGGGGATGGTGTTAGCCATTGAGCCGATGGTTAACATGGGAGCCGCCAAGGTGATGTATCAGGATAATTCGGGTTGGCCGGTGGTGACTGCGGATGGCCGGTATGCAGCCCATTTTGAGCATACCATGGCGGTGGGTTCACAAGGAGCTGATGTTTTGACCGACGGGCGTTGAGCCCGGGCGTTTTTTGGATAGAGGTGCTCTGATGAAGGTGCGAGCGAGTGTTCGACGGATTTGTGAGAATTGCAAGATTATTCGGCGTCGTGGCGTGATTCGGGTGATCTGTACGAATCCACGTCACAAGCAGCGGCAGGGTCGGTAAATTGAGGATTAGCGGTTATCGGCCGGCCATTTGAGTAGTGGCTGAGCAGGCTTGTGCGATCAAAAAAGGAGAGTTAAGGTGCCGCGTATAGCAGGCGTAGATATACCCAATGACAAGCGAATCGAAATATCGCTTCGTTACATTTACGGCATTGGTCCGTATTTGGCCAAGCAGATTGCCAAAGAAGCGGAGATTGAGCTGCACGTGAAGGCCAAGGATCTGACTGAGGATGAGGTGGGGCGTATTGCTTCGGTGATTGATCGCAATTACATGGTGGAAGGTCAGCTTCGTCGCCAGGTGCAGCAGAATATTGCCCGCTTGCGAGATATTGGCAGCTATCGCGGTTTGCGTCATCGCCGGGGGCTCCCGGTTCGTGGACAGCGGACCAAGTGTAACGCCCGGACTCGGAAAGGGCCGAAGCGGACCGTGGCTGGTAAGAAAGGTGTGAAGGAGATGCATCGTGGCTAAAGGTGGCAGGAAGAAAGCAAGACGTAGTGTGGCTCGTGCCATAGCGCACATCAAGGCCACTTTCAACAACACCATGATTACCATAACCGACACCTCCGGGGAGACGTTGGCTTGGGCTTCGGCGGGGACGGTTGGTTTTAAGGGGACGCGAAAGAGTACTCCCTTTGCGGCTTCGCAGGCGGCGCGGACGGTGGCCCAGGCGGCCAAGAAGTTCGGCGTCAACGAGCTGGAGATTCGAGTGAAAGGGCCTGGTGCAGGGCGTGAGTCAGCCATTACCGCATTACAGGGAGTAGGCATGCGTATCCAGTCTATTGAAGACGTAACGCCATTGCCGCATAACGGTTGTCGCCCCCCGAAGAAGCGTCGGGTTTAAGTTGGTGAAGACTATTGAATCGGGCGGCGTGGCGGATCAGGATGCCTTTGTCGTCAGGTGATACAATAAACGAAGGTGGTTAGGATTAGTAAGTAAGGTTGACGGTGGATTAAACTCAACAAGAAGAGGAACGGAAAGTAGATGTCACGATATCTCGGTCCAGTATGTCGGCTATGTCGGCGGGAGGGGATCAAATTGATGCTCAAGGGCCCGCGTTGTGAGACAGCGAAGTGCCCTATGGAGAAGCAGTGGCGATCGAGCCCGCCGGGGGTACATTCTTTTCGACGCGGCAAGAGCAGCAATTACAGTGTCCGCTTGCGTGAGAAGCAGAAAGTAAAGCGTTATTACGGCATTTATGAAAACCAGTTCGTGCGTTATTTTCGCATGGCGGAAGGCTCCAAGGGAAACACCGGTGAGGTTTTGCTGAAGCTTTTGGAGCGTCGGTTGGATAACGTCGTTTGCAAAGCGGGTTTTTCGCCTTCGCGGAAGAGCAGTCGCTCGATGATTTCCGATGGTCACATATACGTGAACGGCCGAAAAGTGGATCGTCCGAGCTACCTGATCAAGGAAGGTGACCGGATTTCCATAAAAGATACTGACAAGAGTAAAAAGCTGGCCAAAGCGAACCTGGACCTTATCGAAGGTCGGGTATTGCAGCCATGGCTGCAGGTTGATACACAGAAATTGGAAACGGTAGTGTCGTCCTTACCCACGCGTGATGATGTACAGATCCCGGTTGAGGAGCAACTGATCGTGGAGATGTGCAGCCGCTAAAGCCTGCAGAATTAGTTTTAAGACTCTTCTAACCCCCTCCGTGCCAATGGCAGGGCGTGGGGTTGAGGATTGTTAACCGGCCGGTGGCCGGAATCGTGCATACCACCGTCCAGCGATGTCCGAATTTGGAGGAATCCAATGCGAATTAGGTGGCGTGGCCTTGAATTGCCGACCCAGGTTGTTCGGGATGAGTCGATTAGTAAAGATGATTACGCGCGGTTGTTGATCGAGCCTTTTGAGCGGGGGTTCGGAACGACGGTGGGCAACAGCCTTCGGCGTATTCTTCTGTCCAGTATCGAGGGTGCGGCAGTTACCCGGGTGAGGATCGCGGGGGCGAATCATGAATTCATGAGTTTACCGGGGGTGTTGGAAGATGTGACGGATATTATCCTGAACATCAAGCGTTTGGTGCTTCGGATTGACGGGGAAGGCGAAAAGACAATGCGGTTGGTTCGTCGCGGTCCCGGCGAAGTGTTCGCCCGGGATATCGAGGCGGATCCGGCGGTGACGATTGTCAACGAAGGCCAATTGATTGCTACTTTGACGGAAGAGGTTGATTTTTCAATCGATTTCTGGGTGAGCAAAGGGCGAGGTTATCGGGCTGCAGAGGACAACCAATTGCCTAGCCAGGAGTTGGGTGTGATCGCGGTGGATTCGGTATTTTCCCCGGTGACACGGGTTCGTTATAAAACGGAAGAGACACGAGTTGGTCAGCGGACGAATTATGACCGGTTGATCATGGAAATATGGACCAATGGTACCCTTCGTCCCGAGGATGCATTGGTGGAAGCAGCCAAGATTCTCCGTAAGCACCTGAACCCGTTCGTTCAATATCACGAGTTGGGTCAGGATGCGGTATCATCGCAAAGTGACCAGTCTCAAGCCAGTGGGGAGGGCATGCTGGACAAAGATTTGCAGGATCGCCTGAACATGCCCATTTCTCAATTGGATTTATCTGTGCGAGCCAGCAATTGCCTGGAGTCCGCCAAGGTGCACACGGTCGGAGAACTGGCCCGGATGTCGGAAACGGATTTATTGAAGGTCCGGAGTTTCGGCCGGACGTCATTGCGGGAGGTCAAGCGGAAGCTGGCCGACCTAGGACTCAGCCTGGGGATGAATCTGGAGCAACAAGGTGAAGGTGATGAGAACAGTGCCCAGTCTGATGGTGGAGATGCGGTTACGGCGAATCTGAATCTTGGGTAGAAGGAAACTGATTGCAGGCAGCAAGTGAGGGGGAGATATCTCCCGGACGGAATAAGGAGCGTAGGTATGCGGCATCGTGTTGCCCGACGAAAATTGAACCGGACCAAGGAGCATCGGCGAGCCCTTCGTCGCAACATGGCTCAGAGCTTGTTTGAACATGGCCAGATTAAAACAACGTTGGCCAAGGCGAAGGATTTGCGACCATGGGCGGAGAAGATGATCACCTTGGCCCGCAAGGCCCACCAGGGGAACCTGGCGGCTCGCCAAAGGCTGATGTCGTTGCTGGGTGATCGGGCTATTATTCCAGAGGAATTCTACGAGGAATACGAGGACATGTCTGCTGCCGCTCGTAATCGGGTGCTGCGTTATCGTAGTGGACGCCGGCATCGGATGGGCGAGGCCAAGGCGGGCATGAAGTTCACCGCTTTGTCTGTTGTGCACCATTTGGTCAACAACATTGCCCCTCGTTATGAGGATCGGCCCGGAGGTTATACTCGTGTGATTCGGTTGGGAGAGCCTAACAAGGGTAATAATGCAGAGATGGCTGTGTTGCAGTTGGTAGGGGAAGAAGAATCGCCGGGTACGGTGACCCGTCCGGAGCGGACCGCCCGTCAGCGTCGCACGGAGCGTCGTTATGCAGCTGCGGCCAAGTCCGCGAAGATGCAGGCAGCGGCTCGTAAGGAGAAGGCGACATCAAAGGCCGAGGCGCCTGTTGATGAGGCCCCGCCGGAAAGTGAAGCTGAAGCCGGGCAAGGCGATTCTAAGGAATCCCAGGAATAAAACCATCAGCCCCGAACCCGGGGCTGTTTTTTTTAGGAGGCCGATATCAATGCAAAAGGATCCTTCGTGTATTTTTTGCAAGATAGCGGCGGGTGATATTCCCTGCCTCAAGGTTTATGAAGATGATTCCGTTTTGTCTTTTCTGGATATCGGCCCATTGGCGGAGGGGCATTTGTTGGTCATTCCCAAGGCTCACTATGTTCGCCTGGAAGATACCCCCGGCGATATTCTGGCACAGCTCTGGCGGGTGCTGCCCTTGCTGGCCAAGGCCATGCTTCAAGTGACTGGTGCATCCGCGTATAACGTTCTGCAAAACAATGGCGAGGTGGCCGGCCAGGAAGTGCAACATGTTCACTTTCATCTTATCCCCCGGTTTAGAGGTGATGGGTTAGGTTTCCGGTGGAATTCCAAGAAATATGAAGGAAGCCGAGGCGCAGAACTTCAAAAGCAGCTCACTGCCGCCTTGGAAGCATAGACTTCACCTTGACTCTTCGAGTTCGAATGTACATGATTGATTAATGGGTTGGCCGTTTTTCTGCTGTTTTTTGATTGAATGAAGGTCTTGCGGGCCATGGATTATATATTTTCGAGTGATACGACCGTCACCATTTTTTTGAGTGCCTATTTATTGGTACTGGGATTGGTGTGTGTTTACGGTCTGCATCGTTATCTACTGGTTCATTTGTTTTATAAGTACAGGCGGAACACGCCGAAACTGCGGGCCTGTTTTGTGCAGCGGCCCAAGATGACGGTGCAATTGCCGATGTACAATGAGAGTTCGGTGGCCCGTCGGCTGATCGATGCGACCTGCCAGATTGATTATCCTTCTGATCGTTTTGAAATTCAGGTTTTGGATGA
>CAZMVS010000176.1:0-9174 GCA_964569525.1 uncultured Planctomycetales bacterium | reverse complement strand
CCGAGGACGAGGGCGATACCCAACGCGTTCAACGGTTGGCTGGAGAGGCCCACCGACTGGCGGAGATGCTGCTGAAGTGGTGCCAAGAGCATCCCGATGTGCTTGAGCAGCAGGATCTTTTCATCGTGCGCGTCTGGTCGGCCTGGGCAATCCTGAAAAGTGGGCAGGCGGAACAGGCCCTAGAGCGGTTTGAAAATATTGACCTCGCCTCCCTGCAAAAGGACCATCCGCTGCACATCGAATGTCGGCTTGGCCGGGCCGAATGTCTCCTGCAGACCGGCCGGCCTCAAAAGGCCTTGAAGCTGTTTATGAAAACCTGGCGGGAGATGGCGGAAGGATCCGATCCGTGGTGGCGAAGTTACGTAGGCAGCCTGCGCTGCCACACAAGATTACAGAATGATCCTCATGAAATCCTACACTCCATTGAACAGCGACGCTACCATTCTCCGCAACTCGGCGCCCCCCGCTGGAAACGGGCCATTGAACAGGTGGAAGCGATTAACCGGCAACACATGAGCGAGGCGGCGCCGGCCTCTCAACCTTGAGCCACGCATTTTGTATTCCTCGCCCGGTACTCTACAATGGAGCGGGGTTGATGTGAGCGGTAACATGCCCGTTCGATTTCCATTAACGTTATTTTTAGTTATCCGTCCACGAGCAACGATTTTCTTCAGGAGGCAAACTTGTCGGCCAAAAAGGTTTATCTGGAAACCATGGGTTGCCAAATGAACATGCTCGATAGTGAGCTTGTTTTAGGGCAACTCTGTAACATGGGTTACGAACAAACCAATGATTATCGAGACGCTGACCTGGTATTGCTGAATACCTGTAGTGTACGCCTGCATGCCGAACAAAAGGTTTACAGTCGGTTGGGAGAAATCGGGTACACCAAAAAAAAACGTCCCGAGATGATCGTGGGGGTAATCGGTTGCATGGCCCAGCGAGATCCTGCCGGTATTCAGCACCAATGCCCCCACGTCAACCTGATCTGCGGCCCGGGTAACCTGAACGAGATTCCCGCCCTGCTAACGAAGCTCGATGAGCAGCCGCAAACCTTAGTGGCCTTGGAAGAGGACCACAGCCGACGGCTACCCTCCGCTGAACGGACCCTGAAATCGGACACCATCGAGCAGTTAGATTTATCTCGTTTTCCGGTTCCAAGTCACGATAATTTACAGGCATTCGTCAGGGTTCAACGTGGCTGCGACAAGTTTTGTACCTATTGCATCGTGCCATTTACCCGGGGGCCGGAACGGAACCGACCGCCGGAAAACATTGTTGAAGAAGCCCGGCGATTAGTGGACCAAGGAACCCGTGAAATCACACTGCTCGGGCAAACCGTAAACAGTTATGCTTATTCAAGCGGGGAAAAGACGGTTCGTCTGGCCGATCTGCTGGAGCGGGTTCATGAAATTGGAGGATTGGACCGTTTACGTTTCGTGACCAGCTATCCTGGTGATTTCTCGGAGAACATTCTTTATGCCATGCGGGACTTGCCCAAGGCATGTGAATACCTTCATATTCCCGCACAAAGTGGTTCGGATAGCATGTTGAAACGAATGAACCGCAAATATACTTCGGGCCAGTACATGGATCTGATTCACCAGTCGCGCGAGATCATGCCAAATATTTCGCTGGCCGGCGATTTCATTGTGGGTTTTTGCGGTGAAACCGAGGAGGAACATGCCGAGACGCTTCAGTTGGTGGAGCGAGTTCGTTATAAAAATATTTTCATGTTCAAGTATTCGCCCCGCCCCGCCACGAGTGCGGACAAGCGGCTGGAAGATGACGTCCCTGAGGAAATCAAAAAACGCCGCCATCGTGAGCTATTCGATTTGCAACAACGGATCAGCCTGGCTCATCACCAGGACTTTGTCGGCCGAGAAGTGGAAGTGCTTGTGGAAGGCTACTCCAAAGCCGCTCGCAAGGCCCGGGAAGCGAAACAAACCGGCAGCCCACATGCTTCCTGGAAACGCTGCGATCAGCTTACAGGACGCACTCGTGGCGATGAGATTGTTGTTTTTACCGGTGACGAGTCGCTTATCGGCCAACTGGTAACGCTGAAAATCACTTCCGCAACGTCTTTGACCTTGCACGGGGAAATTCTTTACACACGTAAGTAGAATATGAGGCACATCCGGCCTGAAAAATCACTCGGCGAATAAAAAATAGAACCGGGACCAAGCACATGCTCGATCCCGGTTTTATCAATAGCTCTAAATATTAGCTTTTGTTATCGCCGTCGGCGGAGCAGCACCAAGCCACCCAAGCTGAGAAGCGACAGTGCGGCCGGCTCGGGTACGCAATGGGTACCGATATAAACGGAGTCTACAAGAATACCGCCAGTCGCAAAGTTGAAGTTAAAGGTTTCGGAATCCGGCTGAGGACTAATCGTGCCATCAATGTAAGTCAGGTGCCATAAATTGTCGTTCGAATCAGTAATAGCACCACAAGAACTCTGTACCATTCCATCAGCCTGCACGTCAATAGATACATCACCGCAATTCGTGGTGCCGTACCAGATAATCTCGGCGTGGAATTCCTTGATCATGGAGGGATCGGCAAGGTTGCCCATGAGTTTGGACATGGTTCCGCCACCTTCCGCGACAATGCCAACCTTGGCCCATTCATCGCCATGATGCACACTGTCACTGTCATAAAACGGGCTCGTTGCCGAATGATCAGCGTCAAATTGCTGAATAACACTAACGTTCCACGAATCCTGAACGGCGGGCTGAAAACCATCATAAACCCAGTCAGGTGACGGCATGATGTTGGGATCCGAATGGAAAAAGTGGGCCTGGATCCGCGTCACACCGTCAGGGTCATCATCCGATGTTTTCCACCAATCGGGGAAATCCGGTACCGTCGTTGTTCCAAAGGCTGTCCCGGCGGTAAACAACAATAAGAGACTTACGGTGATTGCTGCAATCGCGACATGTTTCATTTTTCTTTCCTCCGCCTATTGATTTGCTTTTTAGAAGCTCCCGGACCCATCGCCCGGAAAGTGTATACTCGAATTGACTACAAGAAAATGAGTGAAAAGTGATTACACGGAACCCTCTTTCACCTCCATAATTTACACTACCTAAAAGTTATCCTTTAGCTACCTAAATTGCAATATATTTTTTAAATTCCAACAAATATTAACAAATGTATTACAAAATATTACTTCTTTTCTCTGTTTTTTATAACTATTACTATGAAAAACCGGCATCGACTGGCTTAACCCTGCTGAAAAAGAGGCAATAAATCTGTACTACGCGTCTCCATTGACTTGTCTTGTTCTAATGTCCTACCCCCTTGTGCTGAACATTTTCACCCATTTTCCGTAGATCATAGCAACCAGCCAGGCCCAGATCATGCGGGCCGATGTTCGCCGGCCAATCGCCGGGCGCGGCAAAAACCTTGCGAATGGCTTCTATGTCGCCGAAACCAAATTCACGATTAGGCTCGATGTATGAGCCTTCACCCCATTCGTTCCAGGCCTCGAGAATAGCAACATTGCCCGGCGTGTTGTCGAGGAATGTTTTTAGCCGCTGCAAACCCGCCTTAAATGCATCGGTATTGCGGGCAAACCGCTGTTCCGCCCGCAACCCATGCCATGGACGCGAATCCCAACCTACCGTCAGCAAAGGCAGATAGCGTAATACACTATCCACGCGGTAATTCTCCCACACTTTCTCATGCCCCAGGATGTATTGCCGATATGGCGTCTGCAAGAACGACGGACCGTGCCGACGATAGTTATACCCCGTAATCGAATCGTAACCCGCCTGCTTATAAGACTCCGACACAGCCGGATCATGCCCCGCACAGGCCCCGATGTGCAAACCCGGAAAGCCCGCTTTGCGAACCCGCTTGCGCATCGCCTCGAACACCGCCCGGGCCTTGTCCGCGCCGCCCAACTCATTAATCACCCGGCCTGAATCGAAAAAGCTGACATAAGGTTTGTCTTCGATGCAAAAATAATTCGGCTCGCGAAAGTAATGTTCGATCCAGTAATCGGTAACCGCCAACATTTGTTCCGGTGTATGATCGGCAAACGGCGGATGGTTCGCCCACATCACCGCAAAATCCAGCATCTTGCGATAACGGGCATTCAAAAATCCCTCCTCCAAGCCTTCTGTCAACTCCGGCTTGCCGTTGCGCCAATACCAGTCGTACACAAAAAAGGAAATTCCGTTTTCCACCGCCCATTTGATATGCCAGTCCGCAACCGCAGGCCGCCCTTCCGCATACCAACCTAATAATGAATCACGCTCGGGAAACTTTTTCTGATAACTCCAGCGGCGGTCAATCTCCTCCGGCGACCAGCCGGGAAAGTAATAAACCCCGATCTGATAGTCACTCTCGACGGGGTTCGGCTTGGGAACATCATACCCATCTGCCGGACGTTGAGGCGATTTCACCAACGCAGGTTCGACGTGTAAATCTTCACGGAAACATTGCTCATTAATCCGTAATTCGATCTCATACTGCCCTGCCTGCTCCGGCACAAAATCCGCGGTAATTTCATGCACTTCGTCCTGTTTCCAGCCCGGTGTCTTAACTTGTTGAGTAAAACCTTGCGCTTTAACGGAAAAAGTCGCATTCGACGGTTCCACCGGCGGGTCGGCAACATGCTTCAACACCGCCCGAAGCTTCGCGGATTCGCCCACGCGATTAAGGGCTTTTTCAAACAATAAATGTTCCAAGCGCAAGAATCCTTTTTGTGGATCATTTTTATCCACGGCAACCGCTTTCAGGAGCATTTGTTCATCACCGGACGTACCAAACCCTATTGCCAAATGAGTAACTGTTCCTTCCCACGTAGGAAACTGTCGAAGATCAAAAACGCTCTTCCTTTCCCGCCGACCATCCAAAAGGCGGATCGGCTGACCGAACAAACCGGGATGCGCATCGGTCGCCCAGTACAAGGTGACCAAATCTTCATCCGGTACCACACAATCAAGGCAAAGCAAGGACCTCTCCGCGGCAGCAAAAGGTTCAACCGCGGCAATAACCGTCGCTTGGGGCTTGATCGCCGTTAGTTGCAAACCGCTATCCGTGTTTTTTTTGCGGACCGCATACATCTCCTGCCAGGAGTCAGCCAGACTTTCCCCGAACCATTTCGGTTCAGTCCCTGCGACGTCCGCTTGCATAATCCGAATGCTGTGTAATTCGCAGCAAACACCTGCCGGCGGATCAAAACGAATGCGTTTCACCTCACCCAGGTAGCTCCAGAACGGCCAAATCTTCAGAGTATGGTGATCAGGGCGGGTCACCTGGAAATGCCGCACCCATCCCGGTTTTAATCCCGAATACTGTCCGCTCGTCTTATTACTGAAAAAGAACTCGCCCTGCCCTGTACGATCACATTGCAAGTCGATCTCCACCCACTGATGATTAGACGCCCCCGGTACCTCAAACGCCGGACTAAGGATCATCGGATCCCCCGCCCCGGCCTTAAAAATCACCCCATCAGTCGAGAAATGAACATCACTGATATTGTTGGACACAGTCCAACCGTTCCATTCGACGTCTTTATTGAAGGACCACTCTTTTAAGACCCGTGGCTCACGAGCCTGCCCGATGGCTAAAGTCGAAAAAAGAATCAACATTAACGCTGCCACCCCTGCCAACTTGGATATAGACATTTGATTTCACTCCAACAAAAGTGTTTATCCCCTGACTGAATGGACAGATTTTGGCTTAATTAAATCGAAAACGCAACACACCCTATTCCACATGTTTACCCATACCAGTTGGATTAAAAGTTGCAAACCATCGCCTACTTCAAAAAGCCAAAATTTCTTATGAACGCCGGCGACGAAACAAAAACGCTTTTCCGACATTTTTTCGAACTGCATATTCCAATAATCAAAACTTATTGTTTCTCCGTAGGCCACTTTTTGTCGTCAATTCAGTACAAGCACATCTATACTCAAAAGTCTAGGAATATCAGGGTAGAAAAATATACTTATTTCCACGAGACCTAACATGCGCCTGGTTGTTATTAACATCCTCATGTGGGGAACTTTGGTACCATTATGTGTTGCCACTCTCGCCTGCGGCGAAGCCAACGAATTTGCCGCACCGCCACCACCTACGGTAACCGTCGCCCAACCTCTCGAGCAGGAGGTCGTCACCTATGCCGAATTCACCGGCCGAACAGAGGCCGTTGAATCGGTCGAAGTACGAGCCCGGGTTCGCGGCTTCCTGGAAACCGTGGAATTCGAAGAAGGCGGCGAGGTCGAAGCCGGCGAACTCCTCTACACCATCGAGGACCAGGAATACAAAGCCGCCGTGCAAACCGCCGAGGCCCGGAAAGCAAGAGCAAAAGCCGAGATGGAACGGGCCAAAATCGATGCGGAACGGATCCTTCGTCTTTACGAAAGTAACAACGCGGCGGAAATGGAATACGTCAACGCCAAAGCCAATTATCAACGAGCTGATGCGGAAGTCCTCGCCGCCGATGCCGCCCTGACTCAGGCTAAAATCGACCTTGGCTATACCCGGATCACCGCTCCCATTGCCGGTCGAATCAATCGTACCCGCGTCAACGTCGGCAACCTTGTCGGTCAGGCGGAACCGACCGTTCTGACCACCATCGTCCCCTGGAACCCGATCTACGTTTACTGTTCAGTGGGTGAACGACAGGTGCTGCAGTGGCGGCGCCTCGTGGCCATGGGAACGACTCGAAAGGAAAATGAAGTCTTCATTCGCCTGGCCGACGGCAGCGATTATCCCCTCCCCGGCAAGGTGGACTACGTGGACAACAAGGTGGATCCTAAAACCGGAACCCTTCGGGTTCGAGCTGTGTTCAATAATCCCGAAAATCTTCTCGTACCTGGCATCTTCGTACGAGCCCGCGTTCCCGGCGAACCGAAAGAAACAATCCTCGTACCGGAAACCGCTTTGCAGCGCGACCTCAGCGGCTATTTCCTCATGGTGGTAAATAAGGATAACAAAGTTGAACGGGCCGACGTGGAAACAGGGCCAAAGGTTCCGGACTATCGCTCCATTACCGCCGGCTTGGATGCCAACCAACAGGTCATCATTAAAGGGTTACAACGGGTTCGGCCGGGAATAACGGCCAACGCTGAAAACATCACCTTACCCCCGCTGCCCCAAGACCTGTCGCCGGAAAGTACTCCCGCTTCGCAGACCCAACCCCTTGAACAGCAGGAGTAACGGAGACAACTGGGTATGTTCAGTCATTTTTTTATCCGCCGACCTGTCTTCGCCGCCGTAATCTCCATTCTGATCGTCATCCTCGGCACCGTAGCCTTGTCTTTCCTGCCCATTGCCAGGTATCCAGAAATCGCTCCCCCCACCGTGAAGGTCACCGCCACCTATCCCGGGGCCACCGCCGCGACCATCGCTGAAACCGTGGCCACCCCCATCGAACAGGAAGTCAATGGCGTTGAAGGTATGATCTACATGACCAGCAACAGTTCCTCCGACGGAACCATGGAACTCACTGTCACCTTCGCTCCCGAAACGGACCTCGACATGGCCAACGTGCTTGTGCAAAACCGGGTCGCCTTGGCTGAACCCAAGCTCCCCGAAGAAGTCCGCCGGCTGGGCATCAGCGTCAAAAAACAGATGAGCGATATTCTTTTACTGGTCAACCTGCGCACGTCAAATCCCGCCTACGACGAATCTTTTCTGAATAATTACGCCACACTACGAATCCGTGACGAATTAACCCGCGTCGATGGCGTTGGCGAGGTTACCATTTTCGGTGCCAAATACGGCATGCGTGCCTGGCTGAACCCGAACCGCATGCGCACGCTCAACCTGACCACCAACGACATCGTGGCCGCCATTCGCGAGCAGAACGTGGAAGTGGCGTCGGGAAAAATTGGAGAACCGCCCGTTCCACCCGGACAAGCCTTTGAATTGGTCGTCGGTACGACCGGCAGGCTGTCCGAAGTGGAACAGTTTGAAAACCTCATTATCAAAGTCGGTCAAGACGGCCGCCTCGTACGTCTCAAAGACGTGGCCGACGTGGAATTAGGCTCCGAATCGTACAACATGGTATCCCAACTTAACGGGAAGCCCACCGCCACAATGGCTATTTATCAACTGCCCGGCGCCAACGCCATCGCCGTTGCTGACAACATACAGGCACTTTTACTGAAGCTTAGTCTCGACTTCCCTGAAGGCGTTGAACATGTTATTTCCTATGACGCTACCGAAGTGATTCGGGCTTCCTTTCGAGAAGTGGTCACCACATTATTTATCACCCTCGCCCTAGTGGTCTTCACCGTGTATGTATTCCTGCAGGATCTCCGGGCCATCCTGATCCCCGCCCTAACCATTCCCGTCTCACTCATCGGAACTTTTATCGTCATGGCCACCCTCGGCTTTACCCTGAACATCCTCACCCTGTTCGGCCTGATCCTGGTCATCGGCATTGTCGTGGATGACGCAATCGTGGTCGTGGAAAACACCTCCCGACTGATCGAAGAGGGTAAGTCAGCCAAAGAGGCCGCCCTTCAATCTATGACCGAAGTTTCCGGCCCAGTCGTGGCCACCACCATGGTTCTTCTCGCTGTCTTCGTCCCCACCATCTTTATGGGCGGCATTATCGGTGAACTATTTCGCCAGTTCGCGGTCACCATCTCCATCGCCACCGTCTTCAGCAGTATCAATGCCTTGACCCTCAGTCCTGCCTTGTGCGCAATCGTACTTCGGCCACGCCCACAAAAAACACTCGCCCCCTTCCGAGCATTTAATTTCCTACTTGCCAAAACGACAACTGCTTACACCTTCGCCGTTCGTGGCATATTACGTGGTGCCGTTTTCGCCTTCGTTGGTTTCATAGTACTCGTATCCGTAGCGATATGGACCTTTACGCGCACCCCCACCGGCTTCGTCCCCCAAGAAGACGAAGGATACTTTATCGTCAATATTCAATTACCAGACGCCGCCACTACCAAAAGAACTTTGGCCGTCACCCAAAAGATAAATAACATCCTCGTGAATACTCCCGGCATAAAAGAAACCGTGATGATCAACGGCTATTCGTTTATCGATGCCTCGCGGGCTTCTAACAAGGCAGGCGCGTATGTAACCCTCAAAACATGGGATGAACGGGCAGAGCCGGGTTTGCACCTGCAACAAATCGTACAAAAAATCAACAGCCAGGTGCGATCAATACAGGAAGCCTACGCGGTGGCCATC
>CAZMVS010000175.1:0-21246 GCA_964569525.1 uncultured Planctomycetales bacterium | reverse complement strand
TAACTTATGGCCGTTGAGCGCATCCTGCCGCAGGCGCGTACGGATTTGTTCCAGGCACCGCCAGGTTTTACCGCTGCCCGCCCTGCCTATGATGAAACGTACCGACATGAAGCAATACCCTCTATGGAAAAAGCATGGTAATAGAAGTTGTTGCTATTTTCCAACGGCGGGAAAAAGCGGCTGTTTTCGGCACTATGATACAGGCAATTCCCGACGATTGGCCTCGACGCCGACGAGTGAATCTGTCACAATATCTTTTCACCGGTAAATACAGCGAGAATGCACGGCACGTTCCTGCCTGGGTTTCGCTTTTGCACCGTTTGTACAACAAAAGCAGCCCATAGAGGGGATCCTTAAGCAGAGCGGTCGGCTGAAAGATGATCCCGGAAAGGACACGGTATGTTCAAAGGGATAAACGGGTGGTCTTTTGCTAATGAAATGAGTTGGTCGAAGATCG
Organism: uncultured Planctomycetales bacterium; assembly: GCA_964569525.1. Lineage (GTDB taxonomy): Bacteria > Planctomycetota > Phycisphaerae > UBA1845 > PWPN01 > JAAYCU01. Next base: position 20,789 of record CAZMVS010000175.1, on the reverse strand, counting down.
CCGGCTGCGCGAAGGAGGCGGGTTTCCAGGCCTTGGAGCCCACCATCGGCCTGGAAGGTGAATTAAACGTGCACACGAGCGAGGCGGATACCCGCAAGCTGGCGGAAGAGATTCGCAAAAACGGACTGGAGATTCCCTCGCTAGCAACCGGTCTGCACTGGGATAATGCCTTCACCGATCCCGATCCGGACATACGTCAAAAGGCCCACGATCTTACCGCAGCCTGTCTGGAACGGGCCGCCTGGCTGGGGGCAAAGACTTTGCTGGTCGTGCCCGGCGTGGTGCAACATTTTCAGGAGCAACATCTGCGCACGCACTACGAAGACGCCTTACGATTGGCCTACGTCGGCATTCATAATCTTTTGGGGGAGGCGGAGCGGTGGGGAGTGATTATCGCTTTGGAAAATGTCTGGAACGCATTTTTGGTTTCCCCGGTGGACATGCGGGAAATGATAGATCGAATTAATTCTCCATGGGTCGGTTGCTATTTGGACGTGGGAAATATTTTGCGATACGGCCTGCCGGAAGACTGGATTCAAACGCTCGGCCAGCGGATCGTCCGCGTGCATGTGAAAGATTTCCAGCAATCGATGGGTACAGTGGAAGGTTTTTGCCTGCCGGGGGATGGAGACGTCGATTGGCCAACGGTCATGGCCGCCCTGCGGCGGGTCGGCTATGATGGACCGATGATATTTGAAGGCAACGGCGAGCCGGTGGAAATCTCGCGACGGATGGACCAGGTTTTAGCGAGCTGATGAAAAACGGCTCGGCAAAGATTGGCTATAAGCTTTAGAATCGGTGGTACAGATTGCCAATTCGATAATTTATCAATGAATCGCTTGATCGACAGGCTGGAAATCAACAGTTAAAGCAAACGGGAACGAAAGCATGGCCGAAAAAAAAATTCTGATTCAAGGTGGACGGATTGTAGATCCCGCAAATAACGTGGATCAAAGCGGGGACATATTGCTGGAGAACGGCAAGGTGGCTGCCATTGATAAAAAGGTCTCGGCCAAGGGAGCCCAGGTCATCAACGCCAAAAACAAGATCGTCTGTCCGGGGCTGATCGATATTCACGTTCATTTCCGTGAACCGGGTGGTGAAAATGAAGAAACGATCGCCACCGGTAGCGCGGCGGCGGTAGCCGGCGGATTTACCAGCGTGGCGTGCATGCCCAACACCAATCCCGCCCTGGACGATGAAGCTTCAATCGAATTCGTCTATCGCCATGCCCGTCGGGCCAATTTGTGCAATGTTTACACCATCGGAGCCGCCACCAAGGGCCGCCAAGGAAAGGAACTGGCGGAGATCGGGCAAATGGTTCGGGCCGGCGCGGTGGGCTTTTCCGATGACGGGGACGGCATCGCCAGTACGGCGGTGATGTTGCGGGTATTGGAATACCTGTGCATGTTCGACAAGCCGTTGCTTCAACATCCCGAGGATCCCGATGTGACAGCCGGCGGAGTCATGAATCGGGGGACAACAGCCACGCGATTGGGAATGCCGGGGATCAATCCGATCGGCGAAGAATTAATGATCCAGCGGGACCTGACGTTGGTGAAAGAAACCGCAGGCCGGTATCACGTGTGCCATGTATCAACGGAAAGCTCGGTGGAACTGATTCGCCAAGCCAAGAAAGCGTATATGCCGGTGACCGCGGAAGTCACACCGCATCATTTGCTGCTGACCGAAGAGAATTGCGAAACGTTCGATACGAACTTCAAGATGAATCCGCCTTTGCGAACCCAAGCCGACGTGGAAGCGTGTTTGCAGGGCGTGGCGGAGGGCACTATTGATTGTCTGGTCACCGATCATGCGCCACACGGAATCCAGGAAAAAGAATTGGAGTTTCTCAACGCGCCCTTCGGCATCATTGGTTTGGAAACCGCCCTGCCGCTATATATCAAGGCCTTGGTCGGGCCGGACGTGTTGGATTGGCCGGGTCTTATTGATCGGATGACCGTCGGGCCTGCCCGGGTTTTGTCGCTGAAAAAAGGGACGCTGTCGATCGGGGCGGATGCGGACGTGACGATTATTGATCCCGACCTTGAATGGACGATTGATGCGCGGCAATTTAAATCCAAGTCTCGCAATTCGCCGTTCCACGGGTGGCAGGTTCGCGGCCGAGCGGTCACCACTATCGTCGGCGGACAAATCAAGTACGATCTGGAATCCGCTGAGGCCGGGTAATGGCTGATTATGTTTATGCCATCGAGTCGAATAGGATCCTCCCTGGGAGGTCCATGCGCGTACAGATCGGTGAAAAGCGGCTGGTGATCTGTAATCACGGAGGACAATTTTATGCCGCTGACGAAAGTTGCCCGCATCAAGGGGCCAGCTTAGCGGGAGGTAAGGTTGAACAAGGTTGTGTGATCTGCCCGTTACATCATTGGCCTTGGGATTTGAAAACCGGTCTGACTGACCCGAAGCTGCCCCATTTTCATCTCATCCGGTATCCCTGCAAAGTGGCAGATGGCAAGATTTACGTGGACATCTCCCGGCCCATCCCACCTAAAATATGTTTTGATGCGGACAACAGTGAGAGCAAAGATTAGTCGGCCATACCCCTATCCGGAGGCCGTATAATGCAATCCAAAAGACAAATAACGATAAGACTTGTTTCGCTGTTGGTTTTGGGGAGCGTTGGTTTGGCGGCGAAGCCGGGCAGGCAGGATTTGAAGCAGCTACCTAGGCCGAAACAGGAAGGAAAAATGTCTCTCGAACAAGCCATTCAAAAACGTCGCTCGGTCCGCGAGTTTGCAAGCAAACCACTCAATACCGAGCAACTCGCACAATTATGCTGGGCGGGACAGGGTATCACCGATACTCGGCATGGCTATCGAGCGGCCCCTTCCGCGGGGGCGCTGTACCCGCTTGAGTTGTACGCGCTCACCCATGGTGGTGTGGATCATTACGTACCCGAGAAACATGCTTTCAAACGGCACCTGGATCAGGATGTACGCATGAAAGCCGAGGCCGCCGCTTTGCACCAGGAAGCTATTGGTGATGCACCGGCATGCATTGTGATCACCGCCGTCATTGAGCGGTGCGCGAAAAAATACGGCCGGCGGGCAGAACGCTATTGCTTCATGGAAGCCGGTCACGTCGCGCAAAATATCCTGCTGCAAGCCACCGCTCTGGAACTCGGCGGCGTGCCCGTCGGGGCCTTCGAAGACAGCCAGTTGCAGCAAATTCTGAAATTATCCAAAGGTGAACATGTGCTGTACCTGTTGCCCATCGGGTACCCGGAATAGTTCTGTAAAATAGGATTCAGATTGGTCGCGATCAGGAGCGGCGATTCACAATGCGGCAGCCGGGAACGGCCTCCAGAAATCGCTTACCGTAATGCTTGGTTTTGACGCGCGGGTCGAGGATCACCACTCGGCCGCGATCTCGGGATGTACGAATCAGGCGGCCGAAACCCTGCTTGAACTTCAAAATGGCTTCGGGGACCTGGTATTCCATAAAGGGATTGCCCCCTGCTTCCCGGATGGCTTCAATGCGGGCTTCAATCAACGGGCGATCCGGGACGGCAAAGGGCAGCTTCACGATAATAACATTGCTCAAGGCCTCACCGGGCACATCGACGCCCTGCCAAAAACTATCCGTGCCGAACAATACCCATCCCTTTCGGCCGGTATCGCCTTGTTCTTCCGGCTTCGAGTTGCGAAAACGTTCCAGCATCAAGGTACGGGGAATGCCTTCACCTTGTACCATAAGCCCCAGACCGGCAGCCTCCAGTCGGGGACGCAACATTTCCACCAAGCGATTCATCATCATGTAACTGGTAAACAAAACAAATGCCCTGCCACCGGTTTGTTTTACGTGATATTCAATAGCCTCAGCAGCGGCCTCGTTAAAAGACTCCGCATCACTGGGCGCGGGCATGTCGCTCTCAATATACATCTCGACCTGGTTGGCATAGTCAAACGGCGAACCCAATAGCAACTCGTTCGCCTCTTCGATACCCAGTCGCTTGCGGATGTAGCTGAACCCCGCCCTGCCGCCAGTGGAAAGCGTCGCACTTGTCAGCACCACGCTGTGCAGCTTGTCGAAAAAATGTTCCCGCAAATCATCGCCCACGTTGATCGGGGCTTCGCACAAAGCGATGCTCCCCCGCCGACCGGTTTCCACTTCGAGCCAGCGGACCGCATCCTCGCGTTGCTGCTCCATGAGGGCTTGCAGTTCATCCGCCAAGGCCCCACAGCGTTCCATCAAGGCGCTTAATTCATAAACATCTTCCTCGGTTCGCAGCGTACGACGGGTGGAACGGAGTTCGGTTTTCACTTCCTGCAGAGCGTCACTCAAAAGATTTTCGACCGGGATATGACGATCGATGCGACCGTTTGAGCGACCTTCGGACTCCTGCCAATCGACCAGGGATTTGAAAAAAGTCCGGGAGATCCGCTGGGCCTTATTGCATAGCTTGATAGCCTCTTCCGCCTCAAGAGCCATCAGAAATCCACGCCCCGTCCGTTCGTTGTATAAGGCGTTGAGCAGAAAGCGGACCTGTCCGTCGGACACGCGGCGTCCGAAATGTTCAGCGGCGGAGCTTTCGAAACTATGGGCCTCATCCACAATAGCCAAAGCGTAATCCGGCAGTAAAGACGCTCCCTGCTGTCGCAAGGCCAGGTCGGACAACAGCAAGGCGTGATTAACGATCAGGATCTGGGCGTTTTCCGCCCGGCGACGAGCTCGCTGGTAGAAACATTTCTGGTGATAGGGACACTTACGGCCCATGCAGTTGCCGTGCTCGCTACGGACATGTTCCCATACCAGCGGATCGGGGGTGAACGAAAGCTCACTCAGCGAGCCGTCATCGGTTTTGTAGGCCCAGTCCTCGATTTTCCACAATGTGTTAAGCTGCCGCTCGTTGGAGAAAAGCAGGTTCTGGCGTTGGCTGGCCTGGGCGAGGCGGCGAATGCACAGGTAATTGTGCCGCCCCTTGACCAGAACGGCGGTGAATTCGTCCGGCCAAATGGCGCTAAGGAAGGGGATGTCGCGGGAAATCAACTGTTCCTGCAAAGCGATGGTATGGGTACTGACGAGGATCCGTTGACCGGCATTGGTGGCCCGTTGGATGGCAGGTACAAGATAGGCAAAGCTCTTACCCACCCCGGTTCCCGCTTCGACAAGGAGATTTCCCGTTTCCGCGAAGACCCGTTCGACCGCCGAAGCCATCTCCAATTGTTCAGGTCGCTCTTCGTAAGTTCCCAGCCGGCGGGCTACTATTCCCCCGGCGGCCAAGATTTCCGCCACTTTCATCGCCGCTTCTCCGCCAGCAAGTCACATTGAAGTTTAGTACAAGTCCCTGACGAAATGCATTGTAAACAAAATGGTCATGGCCGCACACAGGACTGCAGTCAAAGTGATTACCACGGTAATAAAGGTCGGGCCGCGAATGAGATTGCTTTCCTGCATGGTGGCAATGATATGCGGGCGGGCAAGGATCAACATGCAGATCACCATGATGGCCTGGGTGGGCCAGAGAGAGATGGAATGCAAATAGCTGTAAATCCAGACCGCCTTGGAGACGCCGCGGCTTTTTCCACCGGGGCCGTGAATGAAGTGCCCGCTGATATAATAGCCCTGCTGGGTTTCGCCGGCCTCGTTGATGTATCGCCCATGGCCGCCGTTTTTCGCATCACCGCCCAACTCGGCATAAATAATGGTATAACCGAGGAAGTTGAGCAAACCCAGAAAGATCAGCCAAATGCTAATCCGGTTACGTGTGCGCCGCTGCAAAACCGAAATCACTCCATGAATAATTATTAACAGAATTCATTGTGTATAAGGATCGGCCAAAGACTGCAACCGAATGGAATCAGATCACATCATCACGAGAGCCAATTATAGATACGCCCTTTCAAGTGGTCAATAAAAACGGTATTTGCCACCAGGAATCGCAAGAACGGAAACATAACCAGCGGGCGTTTGTAATGCCAATCAGACTACAAACGTCCGCCGGTCGGAGGGAGAATTTTTTATGATCGTTGATACGCGTGGTCGCTGATTAATTTATAGTCGCTGCTGCGTCCCTTTCCACCATGTGGCCATCATTATTTTTCTCTTATCAACCGGACGTGGCCAGAAAATTATCCTCCAGGATGTACCGGATTTTGCGCAGGGCCTTGTTCTGGATCTGGCGGACCCGTTCCTTGGTCACCCCGATCAATTCCCCGACCTGTTCCAGGGTTTTCCCTTTACAGGGCTGGGTCATGGCATTGAGGGCGAACCGTTCGCGAATCACCGTCCGCTCGACGTCATTCAGCTCAGCCCGGTTGTGGTCGATGATATCCCGGATCTCATCCACGCACTCCGCCTCAATGCCGTCCCGCTTTCGCTCGACGAAATCGCTTTTTTCCAATTCCGGATCGAATTCGGTAGGGAACCGCCCGCGATACTTGCTCATCCGCATGGCCACCCGGGAGAAACTCTTGAGTATGGCCCGGCAGGCATAAGTGCTGAACTTGAATCCACGTGAGCAATCGAACTTCTCAACGCTGCGCAACAGGGCGAAATTCCCCTCACTGATCAAGTCGTTGGGGTCCAGCCCGTTCAACCGGGTTCGTTTCGCCATGGCCAATACCAAGGGCACATTGGCCCGGGTAATCTCGTCCCGCTGCATATCGGCCCGGTGATACCAGGCCAGCACTTCCCGGAGTTCATTATGATTCAGTCGCCGCTTAGAAGCTTGCTCCAACAGCTTGGCTGTGCGCAAACGGGCATAGTTAAATTTCTGAAACAGCTCGATCTCCTTGGCCGTGGTCAAGGTCGTCTGTTCATCGACCTGGCCACGTTGGGCATCGCATGAGTCATCTCCGACGAAGCAATTCGCACGTGGATCCAAAACAGCCTTTCCGCCAAAAATCACTTCTTCGGCGTTAGTCTTGTGAAACAGCTCGTGGTCCACATACTCAAAATGCTCCGTGAACAGTCGCCGCAAATTCGCCCGGTCCTGGTGATCGAAACAACGAAGTTGCGAGACGGTCGGCATCTTGGGCGTACTTTGCAAAGTTACATTTCCCCCGGACGATCGACCTGGTTTACCCGTTTTTACAGCGACCATGATCATGCCCTCCTGGCTGACAAAGCCCTAAATGGTACGAAACATCCAATACCACTAATTAGCACTTCACATTAAAAAACAAACCACCACCCACATAAATATCGCGGTGTCTGCAAGTGCCTTTTCCAATGAGAGAGAACAATAATCTGCCACACCCTTTATGGGTGCTGGTACTGGGGAGAGTCAATCAAGCGGGGAGTCAACTACCATCATTAATATACGACACAAAAAACCGGTTCGCCAAACAATCTTCGCAGGAAATGTCTATTTTCAGGAAAAATTTTTATACAATGCGTCTTGACCTGTGAATCCCTGTGCTTTTGGATGATAATTAATTGAATATTTTGTGTTCATTATTGAGCGGCAGGGATAATCACAGGTTGGAATAGGTCCATACGGATCTCCCCTTATCCCGAAATGCAGAAAACGAAATCCGCATATGAAAAAGCCATTCGTCTGCTTGTTTGATATTGTAAAACCAAACTATTGGTGGTTCCCTAATGCACGCCTTTATTCGGACTTTGCTATGGCAAATCCCCACTCCAGTCACCCCAGTACCGCAAGATTATGCCTTTTACCAACCGGAAATCCGGATAAGTGGTTAGAGCTTCACCGGCCTGCGAAATATTCTAATCCACCTCTTGTGGATAAGCGGATTTCCCCAAGCGCTATCGTTAAGTAGCCTGGGTGACATACCGGCTGGCATGCTTCCGATAAAATTCCAATGATCATTCAAGATTCGGTGATTGCCGACCGACAAAAATATTACGTTGGCGGTTTTCCCGCCCGGGGGTCGGAGTTCTCACGAATGAAAAACCAAGGGGGGCACGCACCGGTTGTTGCCGGCCTGCGTGTTGGGAAATCTTCGGCCTACCAGGTGATTGAGAGATCGTCAATGCCAACAACCCTTTCAATGGATCGTGTGTCTTCCGCCCTCCCCGAACGTCGTAATTCACCACGCATCAAGTTCGACTGCCCGGTTCGTTGGAACACAGGAACTCGGCAACAAATCGGCTGGGCCTGCAACGTCAGTGAAAGCGGGGCTGCTTTTACCGCCCATATCCCCCAGATTCCGCTGCCGGGTGACAAGGTCCACGTGGTCTTCGAACTTGACTCGGTGTGCGAATGGCTGGTAGATGATCAGGCGGAAGTCGTTCGCTGCGAGCCGCTCAACGATAAGCTCTGCCAGGTCGCGGTCCGCTTAAGTGAGATGCAAGCCAACTGATCCTCCTGCCTGTCCTCCACAAAACCGGGCAGCAAAAAGTTGTTGCCCGGCTTTCCTTACGTTACCCTTCCAATGTAAACAGAAGCTTTGGGCGAACGAATTCAGCGTCACGAAAAAACTTGGGTTTTAGGGTAAAATCCCTATGCTTGATTTGCCAAATCCGTGGCGGGATGCTCGCGAAGGTCGGTGCAACTGGATGAATAACACGACAGCTTATTATGAATTGATCTCCAAAAGGCGGCGGGGACCGTTGGCTATGCTGGCTCGTCTGCTGTTGGGAATTATGTCCCGGATCTACAGCCCCATCATTCGGATCCGCAATTATTACTATGACAAGATTTTTCTACCCCATTGGCTTGACGCTCCGGTCATTTCCGTAGGCAATCTGACGGTCGGCGGCACAGGGAAAACCCCTATGACCGTTTGGCTGTGCGGCAAGATGCTCCAGCGCGGTCGCAAACCGGCGGTCTTGGCTCGCGGATATACCACCACGAGAGAAGGAATGCCCGACGAAATCATGATGATCGCCCGGCGGTATCCCGAGGCGGTGGTCATCGCCAATCCCAACCGGTCAGCGGCCGGCCAATTAGCGGTGGAAGAGTACCAAGCCAAGGCCGTCATCCTCGACGATGGGTTTCAGCATCGCCGCGTGGGACGGGATCTCGATATCCTCATGATCGACGCCACGCTACCTTTCGGCTTCGGCAGGGTATTGCCCCGCGGTTTGCTGCGCGAACCGCTATGTGGATTGCGACGAGCGGATGCCGTAGTGTTAACCCGGTGCGATCAATGCGAAGCGGAAGAGATCGATGAAATCGAGCGGCGAATCCGGCGGATGCATCCGGAGGTACCCATCGTGCAAACGACTCATCGCTTCGCCGGCTTTACTGATTTGGGGGGACATTCCGTGGAGGCACCTCAATCAGGGAAGGTGGGCGCCATGGCCAGCATTGCTCGGCCGGGAGCTTTCGTTCAAACACTGGAAGACCTGGGCTTGCAGCCGGCGGAGACCCGTTTTTGGCCTGACCATCATCACTACACCAAGGAGGATGCCGAGCAGATTCGCCAATGGATTCGCCAAGCTCACCTGGATGCCCTGGTGACCACTGAGAAAGACGCAGTCAAACTGGATCTGCTTGAGGAAGATTGGCCGGTGCCGGTCCTTACCTGTACGGTAGGGATCGAAATGCTGGGCAATGGCGATACAATACTTACCCAATTGATCGATAATATGCTGCTCGAGCACCAGGAAGAGATGCAACTGCCAAAAGATCACGAGGAATCACATGAACCAGGAACATCCCCAGAAGAAACCGGTTCCGAATAATGACCAGCCACCGAAATTTCCGGGTTTTCCGCCGATCGATCTGTCCGGGCTGAAACTTTACTCCGTGCATAAACGCCAACACTTGGCCCAGGTCGATGCTTTGGCCAAAACGCCTTCGGAAAATGCTTCCTTTACGGACTGGCTAAACAGCTTGCCCGATTTCCTGGCCGCCAAGAAACTACATTCAGTTATTGACGCCGTCGCCACTTCTCACCAAGCAAAAAAGCCTGTGGCTTTTGCTATAGGAGGACACGTGGTCAAGGTCGGCTGCGGGCCGGTGATAATCGACCTGATGCGAAGAGGGGTGGTCAGCGCGGTGGCCTGCAACGGTTCGGTAGCTATTCACGATGTGGAATTGGCCATGAACGGCGCGACCAGCGAAGACGTGGGTGATACCATTCGCGACGGGCGTTTCGGCATGGTGCGGGAGACAGCGGACTTCTTCGCTCGGGCAGCTTACAATGCCGCGGAGCAAAAAATCGGCTACGGCCATGCTATCGGGCGGGCAATCCTGGCAGAGGACATGCCTTATGCGGACAAGAGCATATTAGCGTCGGCCGCCCGGCTGGGAGTACCGGTCACCGTGCACGTGGCCATGGGAACAGACACAGTACATATGCCCCCCTCCGCCGACGGAGCAAAGATTGGGGAGGCCTCGCTTACCGATTTTCGGATTATCGCCAACGTGGTGTACCACATGGGCGCGGACCAGGCGGGCGGCACCTGTGGGACTTGGTGCAATATCGGATCAGCAGTCATTATGCCCGAGGTCTTCCTCAAGGCGGTTTCCATTGCCCGTAACCTTGGGGCCGATCTGGACAACCTCACCACCGTCAACTGCGACCAGCTTCGTCATTATCGCCCCTTACAAAACGTCGTCGGCCGACCGGTCACCAAGGGGAATGGTTTCGACCTGGCCGGCCCGCATGAAATTCTACTGCCCATGCTCCGCCAGGCGATTATCGAACGTTTAAGCACATCCTGAATGTGACCCAGCGTTACCATTATTGTCTTTAAACCATACCGACCGATGTGCGCTGCTTGTTTGCGGAAAAACCTGTTTGTGATTTGATTGCCGTATTTCGTTTTTGCATCGCTACCGATAAATCCGGGGCGAACGATGTAAGCAGGCCGACAGCCTATTTTCCTGCCAATTATTTTGCAAAGCCGGGCACACTCCCACCCCTATTTAACCGATGAGAGTACCGGTTGGATCATACCGGCCGTCAAGCACCACACTTGCGCGCGGATCGGCATGGAGGAGAAATGCCATGACAAAAGCGGTGAATTGGCTACGCATCCCGCTTGTAATTGTTATCCTTTGGGTTTTGGTATTGGTCTTTCCACGCCCCGCCGGTGCCCAATCCGCGGAATGGACGTTCATGGTCTATCTCGATGCGGACAACAACCTCGAAGATATGGGTATCGAAGACTTTTTGGAAATGGCGGATGTGGGTTCCACCAGCAAGGTCAATATTGTGGTATTGATGGACCGAGCCCCCGCCCATGACGACTCTTACGGCGACTGGACCGGCAGCAGGCGTGGACTAATCCAAAGCGGCGATACACCAACTACTTCTTGGGGCCAAAGTATCGGCGAGGTCAATATGGGCGACCCGGATTCGCTGGTCGATTTTGTGGAATGGTCGGCGAATTATTATCCCGCGCAACGGTACGCCTTAATCTTATGGAATCATGGCAGCGGCTGGCGGGATGCATCTGGACGATTACTACCCCCCACCCGATCGATTTGTTCCGACGACACCTCCAGCGACAGTCTTTCCATCAAGGAACTCCGTCAGGCCCTGCTCGACGCCCAAGACAGTATAAGTTCCTTCGACATCATCGGCTTCGACGCCTGCCTGATGGGCATGATCGAGGTAGCTTACGAAATTCGGGACCAAGGCCGAATCATGGTCGCTTCTGAAGACCTCGAACCCGGCTATGGCTATCCCTATGATCGGATTCTACAGTACCTGACCGAAAATCCATCGACCATCGGGCCGCAATTGGCAACGCAGATCGTAGAAAATTACTATGACTATTATCAAGAAACGTATGCGGTTTATTACCCCGATGAAGTTTTCATGCAGTCGGCCATTGACTTGTCGTTGCTAGACTCGTTAGCGGATGACGTCGCTTATTTGGGCCAAACGCTGGCCGACAATTGGCAGTTGGACCAGGCTGCATGCGGATCAGCCGCTCAAAACCTGATCGATACCATAGATGACGCCATCATTCACGAACGTCACAGTGAAAACTCGACCGGAAGCAATGGCTTGGCCATGTACTTCCCGGAGGATTCCTTTTCCTTCAACTACCAATATGATGAATCGGTAATCAGCTTTCCGGCCGACACTGGTTGGGGTGAATTTTTAACCGATGAATTTTTCGGAGACATGGGTAACTCGTGGGTCAGTGCGGCCCGGAGCTTGGCCAAATCTTTCAACACACCGGAACACGTGGACCTGTATGATTTTTGTGAAATGCTTCTCGCGGGGATCAGTGGCGATGCAGACGACGACGGCGTGCCCAATGAAACCGATAACTGCCCCTTTACCGCCAACAGCGATCAAGCCGATAGCGACGGCGACGGCCGGGGCGACGCATGTCAACAGGATGATGATCCATTCGACCCGAATGACGAACAAGTATTACCCTATACGCCGGATGATGGAACCTGGCCGGCTTGTGGCGCCGGCACGGGCGGCGTGCTGTTCGTCGGCCTGATGATGCTGGGGTTAATCCGGCGCCGCTAGATTTTTATCTAATGTCTCACTTGCCGCGATGGATAATTTCCAACGTGCCGCGACAAACATTGGACAAGATTACTCCAGGTAACCCAAGTCAGCCAAGCGGCGAGTCAGGGCTTCTTTTTCCGCATCGGAATATACTTCTTCCTTTTCCGCCACCTGCGAAGCCTCACTCTTTTCGTATTCCACCTGCGGCGGATTCTTGAACGCGTCGGTCAACACCCGCCCTTCCATATCCTCGGGGACGGGCAGCCCAAGCATGGTCAAAAGCGTGGGCGCAATATCCGCTAGCTGCCCCTTTACCTCCGCTCCTGCACGAATATTCTCGCCACCGGCGGCGAAGACACCTTCCAACCGATGCGTCCCTTCCATTCGCCGCAACGACGACCAGACAACCGGGCGGTTGCCGCGAATCTTGCGCACCACGGACAAACCCGGATGCGGAACCAGCAACAGATCCGGCAACCAAGGCTGATCTTCCCGTCGACAGTTATATAATTCTTCCGGCTTATGTACTTCGGGGTAAACCTGGATAGCTTCTCCGTTGCGATCATTAACCGTGACCGATTGGAAATTCTCAATCAATTCATCGCGCAGTTTTTCGTAATCATTTTGCTCGACCACGCCGCCGGGCTGACGCCCTTTCAGATTAAGATACAAAAACCCATTCATCCCCGCGTGCATGACACAGGCCTTCGTCTGCGACCAGTCAAGCACTAAATCGCTTTCAATACCCAAGTTGGCCTCAAAGCGTTTTTTTGTCCTGCCAAGTGAGCGGTTGATGATTTTAGCCGCCCGTTTGCGAGCCTGAATCAAAGGGCTTTTGATCGATAGGTAACCCCATTGCTTCAGCAATAAATTAGGTTGGGCTTTGCCCTCCAAGCTGCCGTGTCCGTGATCAGACATAATGAGTACGTCGGCCTGCTGTTCGCTAGCATATTGGAATAACTTGCCCAAAACTTCGTCAAGCGCAGCGAAAGTTTCAGCCACCATTTCCGCCCGCTGGGGATAGCGATCCCGGGTTCGCGGGTCGAGGTACTTCCACGTCTTATGCTGTAGATTATCCACCAGTTTGTACATGACCATCAGCACGTCCCAGCCGAACCGCTCTCCGCATGTGGTGACGATTTCATATCCCTGTTGAAAACTTCGCTTGATATGTTGCAAATTATTTTGAAACAGCTCGTCACCGCCCAGCGCTTTTCGCCGCCAACGGGATTTATAACTATACTCCGGCCAACGGGTAAGCAGCTCCTCTTTAAGGTCGGCGGGATAGGTAAATCCGCGTTCGGTATTCGGTGTTTCAAAACCGGAGATCAAAAAGCCGTTGACTTTGTAAGGCGGATAAGTCATGGGCACCCACAGGGATCCTACGCGCAATCCCTTCTCACTGAGATGCTTCCATATGGTCTTTTCGCGGATTTCGAAAGAGCTGTTGAACGAAAGTTTACCGGTGCTGACATCATAACGCTCGAAATCGATGATACCGTGTCGGCCCGGGCCTTTGCCGGTCATAAACGTAGTCCAGGCAGCCGGCGTGATCGGCGGAACAGTCGATTTACAGATACCGCTGGCCCCCTGCTGAATAAAACGCTTTAAATTGGGCATGCCACCGGAATTCATCATCGGTTTGAGCACATCAAAGGTGGCCCCGTCAAGCCCGATGATCAAAACTTTCCTGCTACCTTGCTGCTCGTGATCCGATTGCTTCTGTTGGGCAGACTCCTGCATAAATTCTTCACCTCAATATCGAAATAACTTCATCGGCGGGCCCCCATTATGGCCGGGGACCAGCCCTGCCGCAACGTACCCCGCTACCTCGGCGTAGCGTAGTGATCAATACGACGATACAAGTGTCGCGATATTTATGCCCGCGTCAATGTAGACTGATTGCCCGTGGATTTTGCAAATGTGGAAATTAATAAGTTGATTTGCTGATTGAAAACATCGAAAAGAAACAGCTTACCAGGCATACAATTCGCCAAAGATCTCCTCCACCACGTCTTTCAGCGTAATAACGCCCACAAAACCACGGCGAGGATCAGTAACAACGGCCATCGCTTCCTTGGTCCGCTGCATACGTACCAGCGCGTTGGAAACGGTTTCGCTGGCCTGGATGGTCAAAGGAGGATGCATCCACTTTTCTACCGCACCTTCATCCGGGTCGGCCAGGACGTCAAAAATATTTACGATCCCCAACACCGTCCTTCGATTCGGCCCGAGCACCGGCATGCGTGAATAATTGTGCCCGCTGACCACCTGGCGAAAATCAACGCGGCCGGCCTGACTGGAAACAGTCACCACGTGCTGGCGGGGAATCATAATCGACCCCACCCGCACGTCAGACAGGTTCATAACCCGTTCCACAATCTGGGCCTGTTGCTCAGACAAGGCCCCTTCCGCCGCGCCTTCGCGTAACAAACCGACGACCTCGCCCCGCGGCTCCCGCCATTCGAGGTTTTCATCATGACCAGCCAGTCGGGCCCCCAACCTGGTCATCTTATGCAAAAGCCAAAGTATCCCCATGTATCGAAACAGTACCACGCTTCCCCGCAGCAGGCGGGCGGAATGATACATCAGCCGATCCGCCTCCACCTGGTACCAGTTTTTGGGCACCACGTCACCAAACACAAATATCACCGGCGAAAGGATCACGGCGGTATAAACTTCCACTCGATTAGGATGGAAGCCCGCCAGTTGCATCAATACCGTGGTGGTACACATCGTGAGTAAATAGTTGGCCAGGTTAGTACCCAGCAGAATTCCAAGCACCGTCTCCTGCTGGCGATTGACCAGAGACAACAAACCCGCCGCCCGGGGATGTTCCTCTTTGCCCGCCCGCAGCCGCAACCGCAGCCGATTCACACAATACAGCCCCATCTCCGAGCCGCTGTAAAAGCCGCTGGCAAGTAAAAATATCAAGGCCGCTATCAGCCACAAAAAGGACATCAACGTTGCTCCTCGTCCGTTGTCACCTCTGCTTCCACCTCACCGTTTGCCAATAACTCCAACCGAATCCATTCGATCCGCCGGCCCTGGAGCGATTCCACGGTCATCAACAGGTTCCCCAATCGTACCCGGTCACCCACCACCGGCAGCCGTCCCAACCGCTGGATAAACAAGCCGCCCAGCGTGGTAATCCGCTCATCCAACGTGCGGACATTAAACTGCTCCCCCCAATCGCGGATACTGACGTCACCGGCCACCCGGTAAACGCCTTCCTCCAGCATTTCCCAGGTCGGTCGTTCCTCCTCCTCACCGGGAAAGGTCAACTCGCCAACGATCTCTTCGGCCACGTCTTCCAGGGTAACCAGGCCCACCACTCCCCCATATTCATCCACCACGATGGCCAACTGGGTTCCGCTCTGACGAAAATGGGTCAGCAGTTGGGTCAAGGTAATCTGTTCAGGAATGAAATTCACCGGCTGTACCAGTTGCCGCACCGGTAAATCCGGACTCAAGTAAAGCTGCTTGGCATAAATCACACCTTGGATTCGATCGATATCTTCCTCGTACACCGGAAGCTTGGGCATCTTGCGTTCCCGCATGATTTGCCGCAGCTTGGCCGGATCATCATTCAGGTCAAAGGCGATAATATCCACCCGGTGCACCATGACATCGCGCACGTGTAGTTCCCCCAGCCGAACCACCCCGCTGAGCATGGCGTTCTCGTCGGCATTAATAATCCGATGGGATGCGGACATCTCCAGCAGTTCGCGCAGTTCCTCCGGGCTCACCCGTTCCGGCGGCCGCTTGCCACCCACGACCAGGCGAGTGGCCGGTTCCACCAGCATGTGATTCAGCACGAAACTCACCGGGGCAATAACCACTTGGAAAAGGCGCACCAGCGGAGCCGCCGCCGGAGCAAACCGCTCCCGCAAAACAATGGCGGTCCCCTTGGGGAAAATCTCCCCGAATAAGGTCACCATGATTGGTGAAATTAATCCCAGCACCGGGGCCAGGACGGCATAACGCCCGGGCAATTCCCGAAACAGGGCCAGGGACAAGGCGAAAATGAAGGTATTGATCGTCACGTTGCCGATCATCAGACCCAGCAGCAGCCGCCTCGGCCGCTGCAACAGTTCAGCGACCAGGCGGTGACTCGCCCGGTGATCCTTGCGAAATTGTTCCACCTCGTATCGGCTGAGGGCAAAAAAAGCGGTCTCCGTCCCGCTGAAGAAAGCGGAACAAACCAGCAGAATGACAAGAAGGATAATTAGAAAGGCCATCGTATTTACGCGTTGATGCTTGACTCCGGTCGCTTTAAGAATAGCAGGAAGAGCTAACTTTGTGAAGCCGGCCCGCGACCATCCCCTTCATCGAAAAATCTTGGGCGACCCTCTTGCCCCTCAGCCCAATATGCCGCATCATTTTGCATCATGGCCATGCGCATCCTGCATATTATTGACCGGGAAACCCCCGAAGACGCCCAGCGGCAGTTGAACCTGCTCTTGAATAGGCTGCCGGCGGACAGGGTACGCAATGCGTTGGCGTTCATCGGTCCGCCGCCGGAATTGGTCACTCCCCCACCCAACATTCCCATCCTCCGTCAAGGGCATCGCCTGCCCGGCCCAATGGTCACCGGCCGGGAACTACGCAGAAAGTTAAAAGGACGCTCCTTTGATCTGGTCCATGCCTGGGGATCATCCGCAGCCGAAGTATCCGAAATTGCCTTTGCCGACCACCAAGCCACGTTGACTACGTTAACCGACCCCGCCGAGGTGCCCCACTTCCAACGAACATGGAAACGCCTGGAGGTAAAAAAGGGTGTTGGCAATCTGTTGGTCCCCAGCCGGTCGATGCAGGGACAACTGGTCCGGGCCAACATACCTCGTCAAGCGATAACCGTTCTGCCACCCATGGTGAATATCGAAGCTCTCCAAGAAGCCCGCCGGTCCGTGCAACGCTCTGATCTTGGCCTGTCCGGCGATTGCAAAGTTATTCTGACACCCTCACCACCCTCTCGTCAGACCGGTCACTTTTATACCTTCTGGGCATCGGCAGTCGTTCAGGTACTTCGCGAAGATGTACAGGTAATCATTCCCGGCCGATCGCGGGAGCAACGCCGTTTAAGGCGGCTGCAGGATAACACCCTCGATAGCGACATGTTCCTTTTCCCTGAATACCGATATACCCCGGAACAACTGTTGGCCGTGGCCGATCTGTTTGTCCTGCCGGCTATCGAGAACGTCCCCGTCGGCTGGCTGGTGCGGGCATTGGCCGCCGGCGTGCCCATCCTCGCCTCCCGCGTACCGGCGATCGAGGAATTCATCGTGCATGAACAAACCGGAATCTTGTGCCCGCCGGGTAACGCCCATTTGCTGACCATCGATATCCGCAACGCCTTGGATGACCTGCAAACCGCCCAGCAACGGGCCGATGCCGCCGCCTCAAAAGCCCAACGTAATTTCAACCCGGATCACCTCATCCCCCGCTACCTGGAATTGCTCGAAGCCCGCCTGGCCTCTTGCTCTGCCACAAATATCCGATAGAATATGGAAGTAGTTCGCCTCCAGGGACTTAGCCGTCATGGCGACCCTTCTGGAGAACCCATAATCGAGTGAGGCACAAGCACTTTAAGCTGTCTTGCAAACAATCGACTACGGGCGATTAGCTCAGTTGGCTAGAGCGTTCGGATCACACCCGAAAGGTCACAGGTTCGAGTCCTGTATCGCCCATTTTCCTCAAAAAATAATAGCTTCGACAAATTCGACAACGGGCTTTCCCATACAGAGAAGTCCGTTTTCTAGCAATGCTTTCATTTCGAAATATGCCCTCTTCTACGCCCAGCCCGTTTGAGTGCACATCGAATATCAAGTAAAACGTCAGCTTGATGATTCATTAATCTTCTGCATATACCATTATCCGCCGTTTTGCTTGACGGGTATCGAATTGGAGCTGTTCAATGAATAAGCATTTGTTAGCACGACAACTATTCTTCTTGCGCAGTCTTATTGTGCACATCTACTTTCTTGTTGACAATGCGCTGATACCGAGAATGAAGCTCAGTTGTCAGAGTTGTAATCATCCTTTGGCACGAACTGACCAAAGATTCGCAAACGAACCACCGAAGCTGTCGAAAGAAAGCTCGCGTTTTTACTATCCGGTCATGTACGACTCTATCATATGTTTGATTGACTAAGCTTTTTGAGCGATTGTCGGTCGGGTCGATAGCAATCGGACCATCAAGCTTGTCTTTCGGCGGGCCGGAGGATACGTCATATTCACGCGATTCCCCGCCAGGTTCCTCCAGCTGAATCGGTGGAAGCAGTTCCTGGGCGCTGCTAAGTGGCACAAGGGCCGCCGATCGGGAGAGACACTCACCGTTGGCGCGATAAATGCTCATCTCCGCCTTTACCGGAAAGTGCGACGGAAGCAGCTCCAGTTCCCGGGCTGGTATCGAGACCTGAATGTTTGTGAATACATGAGGATCTTTCATGACCATGACGGTTCTGCTCGCGGCTACGAAACCGTATTTCTCGTAACTGCCGTCATGCGAATGGATAAGTCGCTTATAACGATCTTGTAATCGAACCTGATAGACCAGCTGCGTACCTTGAAGATCGTCGGTCTCGAAACAACAGACAAAGTCAATGGCCTTGAGGTGACCATCCTGCTCCACGCGAACGCATTTGAAACCGGTAATCTCGACAGCAGGTGGAGACGCGCAGCCAACCGTCATTTCAATAATGACAACAATGGATAATACCCAGTATGCGCGAACAATACACCGCATAGAACACGTCCATTGGATAAAAAACGCGGGATGCCAGTGACAAAAGTCTCTAACATCCCGCGCGGTTGCGTATTTCAAGTCACCTCACTCGTAAACGTGGGTGCTCTCGCTCTCATCGACCGGCGAGCTCATTTGATCACTGGTTAACTGCACCCTGAATCGAAGATCACCTTCCGCCATCCCCTTTGTAATCACCCGGTAAGTCGCGGTGGCCTTCGGATCAAGGCTGGGCAAGGCGGCAAAGGTGACCACCTTCTCGTCCACCTCATAATCCACAAGACCTTCAGCGGAAACAAATTCCATTTCCGGCGGCAAGGTGCATTTAATCACAATGTTCGTTCCATCTGACGAACCTTGGTTCGTCACTGTGATGATATAGGTTTCGTTGTTGCCAACTTCGATGGGGTCTTTAAGATCGACAACCTCCAGTAAGATAGCTGGGATACCTCTCACTTCGGTAGTCATCTCGTCTTCCGCCTCCGTACAGGTGGCGGTCACCCTGACAGTGTTCCGCTTGCTTCCACGCTGGGCATATTTGGCTGTAAGGCTCACTGTCCTGGAAGCATTCGGGGCCAGTGTGCCAAGGTCCCAGGTGACCTTCCCCTCGGCTGACCGGCCTCCATCGCTAACCTCAATGAGCGTCGTACCCGCAGGCAAGGTGTCAACAAGAACGGTGTTGTTGGCATTGGCGTCACCTTTGTTGGTCACGGTAATCTCATATGTCGCGGGTCTGCCGATGAACCGCATGTCCGGCCCCGACTTGGTAACAACAAGGATCGGCTCCCTGACCGTAGTTGTGCAATTTGCTTCACTGGAAAGGCCCCGGTCTGCCGACGCAGTGGCAGTATTGGTAAACTGCCCCGCCCTGTCGGCATTGGCATTGAATTGCATTTCTTTGGATTGCCCAGCCCCAAGTTCGCCGACATTGAACGTCATTGAAGCCCTGCCGTCTGTTGTTCGTACACCGTCAGGTAACGTATCCACAATCCTGACATTGGTAGCCGGGGCGTCACCGCGGTTGCTCACTCTCAAGGTGTAAGTAATCGGCTTGCAAATCAGCACCTCGGTTGGGCACATCTTCTCAAGCAACAGTTCAGGAGCGGTAATTACCGTTTCTGCACAGTCACGATCGGAGAGCCCCTGGTCGGCAACCACTTCAGCACAGTTGTTAAATGTGCCGGTTCTGGTTCCCTTAACGCGAACCGTCAATTGCTTACTGGTACCAGGTCCCATGGTACCGAGACTCCAATTCAGCGTCCTTCCACTGACCGACGCCTCAGGCTGACTGGAAACATATGCGATACCATCAGGCAACGGATCGGTCACCATCACGTTGTTGGCCGGCACCTGCGCCGTGCTGGACACATTGATCGTATAGGTAAACTCATCATTCACAATCGCTCTTGCAGGGGCGGATTTCTCAATGGCAATGCCCGGAGTGATCCATGTCTTCTGGGTTTGTCCGGAAGCAATGTGAACAGCCGGCTTACAGCATTGAACGTCTTCCGGACGGATAATATCAATACCGATTTCATTCGTCCCCGGAACCGGCTGATCCTGATTCAAAGTGACCGTAGCCATCCCCTGGGCATCAGTGGTGGCCGAGACATTGGAAGTGCCGCCGGGATCAAACGTACCGGCGGGTCCGCTGAGAATACTGTAATTGACAACGTAGCCTT
>CAZMVS010000174.1:0-5332 GCA_964569525.1 uncultured Planctomycetales bacterium | reverse complement strand
CTATTGGCGGATGCTCCCAACAGTGCAGCGGCTGGTTTACTGGTGATGAAAATTTCAGCTTTGCACAACACGAATTGTTGTGCAGCGGTTTTGCTGCGAGAAACTCCCGTAATTTCGCTAAAAATTGAGCCGCGCTCGATCTCGCGTTATTCGCCGAGGACGTCCTTGATTGCCGTGCAGAGGCGGTCCATATTTTGTTCGCTCATGCCGGCCACGTTGATCCGCCCGGAACCGACGATGTAGATGGAATATTTTTCGCGCAAGGCGTCCACCTGTTCGCGGTTCAGGCCGGAGAAGGAGAACATTCCCCGCTGGCTGGTGATAAAGCTGAAATCGCGTTGGACACCTTTTTGCTGCATAGTGTCGGTGAACAGCTTCCGCATGCCGTTAATGCGGTTGCGCATGGCGGCTACTTCTTCGATCCACTGGTTGCGGAGTTGCGGATCGCCAAGGATGTTCGCCACAATGCCCGCGCCATGGGCGGGTGGATTGGAGTAATTGGTACGAATAGCCATCTTCAGATGACTGAGGACGTTCTGGGCCGCCTCCGCGTTAGTTCCGACAATGGTCAGCCCGCCGACGCGCTCGTTATATAGGCCGAAGTTCTTGGAGAAGGAACTGACGATTATCATTTCGCCGATAGTTTGGGCGAAGGTTCGGACACCGACGGCGTCTTCGTCCAACCCGTCGCCGAAGCCTTGGTACGCGAAATCGAAGAGGGGGAGAAATTTTTGCTGTTGGGCGACTTGGGCTAACTGCTGCCATTGTTCCGGGGAGGGATCCATGCCGGTGGGATTATGGCAGCAAGCGTGAAAGACGACCACGTCGCCTTCGGGGACCTGTTTGAGGGCTTGCAGCATCTGGTCAAAGGCCAGACACTTGTTTTCCGGGTCGTAATACGGATAGTTCCGGGTTTCCATACCGGCGGCGGCGAACACCTTGGGATGGTTGGGCCAAGTGGGATCGCTCAGCCAGATTTTCGCGTTGGGGAATTGTTTATGAATAAAATCGCCCGCCACACGCAACCCGCCGGTGCCGCCCGGGGTTTGGACGGTGACTGCCCGGTTGGACTGGATGATCTCGTGGTTTCGGCCGAACTGCAGTTCCTGGACCTGCGGGGCAAGATCCGCCAGACCGCCCATGGGCAGGTAGCTTTTGGTACTCTGCTGATCCAGAAGGCGTTTTTCAGCTTCACGAACGCAGTTGAGGATCGGCGTTTGGCCTTTTTCGTCCTTGTAAATACCTACGCCGAGGTTCACTTTGTCCGGATTGGGATCACTTTTGTAGGCTTCGGTCAGTCCGAGAATAGGATCGGCCGGCAGCTTTTCTACCACTTCAAACATGGGTAGCTCCATTACTTGTATGTCGGTGCGCATGCTTGTTTCTATGCCAGACACTCGCCGATTTCAACCGGGTCGATCACGGATTCTAAGGATGCATCGCGGCTTGTCAAAAAAAGGCGTTGACGCTTGGCGGAATGGCTGGATATATTCGCTGGTATGAGTGAGTCATTACGAAAACGAATCGAGATCGAAAAGGGCGATATCACCAGGCTTCAAGTGGATGCCATCGTCAATGCCGCCAACACCTCGCTGTTGGGCGGGGGAGGAGTGGATGGGGCCATTCATAGGGCGGCCGGTCCGCAGTTGCTGAAAGAGTGTCGGACGCTGGGCGGGTGTGCCACCGGGTCAGCCAAGATTACCAAGGGGTATAACCTGCCTGCCGGGCACGTGATCCATGCCGTCGGGCCGGTGTACAAGGACGGGCGATCCGGCGAGCCGGGAAAACTGGCCGGCTGTTATCGCACAGCGATGAAGCTGGCGGTGGAGAACGGGTGCAAATCCATCGCATTCCCGGCCATCAGTTGTGGGGTGTATGGTTACCCGTTGGAAGAGGCGGCTCGGGTGGCGTTTAAGGAAGTCATTGATTTTCTGGAAAGCGATCAGCAACTGGAACGGGTGGTTTTCATTTTGTTTGATGACAAGGCCCGTCGCATTTATGAAAACGTGTACGATCAAATGCTCGGCGAGTAAGCTGTTTTGAGTCGGCTTTTCATGCGGGAATGTTTGTGCTTGTCGAGTTAATGCGTGCGCGTGCTCGCATTTGTCCTGCCGGAGTTTTTTAATGTATATTTCCTGGCGTCGTTTGGAGTTGGAATTACATCACCCGTTTTATACCGCGCGTTCGGAGCAGACCGGCCGAAACGTCAAAGAAGTGCTGCTTGTGCACATCGAGCATGAAGGGCGAACCGGTTGGGGCGAGGTGGCCGCTGATCGTTATTACGGGCAAACGCTTGATTCCGCGGAAAAGGCCTTGGAGAACGTGGCCCCATTGTTGGGTGACGATCCGTTCGCCTTGGATAAGATTCTTGATCCGTTATGGAAGATTTGCGGCGACCAGACTGCCGCTATTGCCGCTGTTGATCAGGCGTTGCACGACTTGGCGGGGAAATTGGCGGGATTACCGACGTGGAAAATGTTGGGTCTCGATCCGGAGCGGATGCCGTTGACTTCTTTTACGATCGGCCTGGATGAACCGGATATTATGGCAAGGAAGGTTCGAGAAGCGACGGAGTTCCCCATTTTAAAGATCAAGGTAGGAACTGACCGTGACGAGGCGATATTGGAGGCGGTTCGGGCCGAAGCGCCGGATAAGATTTTGCGGGTGGACGCCAATTGCGGCTGGTCGTCGGCGAACGTGTTGGAACGTTGCCGCGCGTTGGCCCGGTTTAACCTGGAGCTGATCGAACAACCCGTGCCGCGAGGCGATCATGATGCGCTACCTTTGTTGCGTGAGGAAGGTATCGCGCCGGTGATGGCTGACGAAAGCTGCATCGGGCCGAGCGACGTGCTTGGGTGTGTTGGAATTTTCGACGGTATTAATATCAAGCTGTGTAAGTGTGGAGGGATTCGCCGGGCGTTGCAGATGATCCATACCGCTAGGTCGGCGGGATTGAAGGTCATGCTCGGCTGCATGGTGGAAACGTCAGTGGGTATTGCCGCCGCTGCGCAGCTTGCCCCATTGGCGGACTATATCGACTTGGACGGACACCTTTTGTTGGCTGAGGATCCCTTCGAAGGTATTGGTGGAGCGGGTGGCAGGCTGACCTTAAACAACCGTCCGGGTTTGGGAATTAGATTGAAATAAAGCCTCTTCCATGTTGTGCGTTAGGCGGTTTGATCTTGCGGCTCTTCGGTTGTTTTTTCAGATTTAATTTTTCGGGATTTCGCCAAATGTACTTGGTTGCGGCCGGCGTTTTTAGCGGTATAGAGGGCGTCGTCCGCTTTTTTCAACAAATCATCTTCGTCAAGCATTTGGTCGTCTTTTTCGGCCACACCCATGCTCACGGTGATTTTCATACGGGTGTTTTCCGCTTCCAGGGGGGTGGAGGCGATGATTTCCCGCAGTCGATCGGCCATGTGGAACGTTTCTTCCACAGTACTGTTGGGACAGAGAATGAGAAATTCCTCCCCGCCATGGCGGCTGACCAGGTCGCCTACCCGCGTTTCCTTTTGCAGGATTTCGGCGATTTTATGCAGTACCAAATCGCCCACGTGATGCCCGTAGGTATCGTTGGCTTTTTTGAAATGATCCACGTCGAGCATGACGCAGCTTAACGGCTGGTTGTAGCGTTGGGTACTCATCCACATTTCATGCAAACGTCCCAGGGCGTGCCGGCGGTTGGCCAACTCGGTGAGTTCGTCCGTGGTGGCCATCCGCTCCAGTTTGTTATTCAGCACGGACAGCTCTGCATTGATCTTGTGGATTTCCAGAACGCGGCGGGCCAGGTCCGACTCCAGATCCACCATGCGGGTGCCCGCCTTGACCCGGGCCAGCAATTCGCCGCGATCGAAAGGTTTGGACAGGTAATCGTCCGCCCCGGCGTCAAAGGCTTCTACCACGCGATGTTTTTCCGAGTAAGAGGTCAGCATGATGATATGGACAATGCCGATGCCATCCGTCGAGCGGATGGCCTGGCAGAGATCGACCCCGTCCATACCCGGCATTTCCCAATCGGTGATGACAATAGACGGCCCCTCGGAAAGCACCAGTCGAAAGGCCTCCTGCCCGTTATCAGACTGGAGGACCTTATAGTTTGCGGAAGTGAGATGTTTTTCCAGCAGTCGAACCATCACCGGATCGTCGTCCACGACCAGGACGGTTCGTTCCTTTTGGTTTTCCCCCGCCTCTGGCCTGCCGGATCCGGAAGAACAGGTGTCTTGCAAATGTTGAGTATCTTTCTCCGATGGCATTTTTTTCGGACGGCCTGTTTTTGCGAGATTGTTTTGATTGTTTTTCGGTTGTGCTGCTGGTACCTTTATCGATATTCCAGACCGCCGACTTCTGACTAAATTTTATTTCTTTGCGTCGTTTACGGGGTGGAGATGAAAGTCCCGAAAACATTGTATCTACAAGGGATATTCGATGTTTGAGCATTTTGGATGTGTATGGATTTGAAAGCAGCCTGCAAACATGTCTTTGGTTCTTTTTGGCGACTGTGTTCCCGTTTTAATCCAAAAGAAAACCCCGCAGTTTTGCAACTACGGGGTTTACAAAGTTTTTATTTTAGGACCTATCTTATTTGGTCAGATTGCCCGGCGTTTGCGTAATCCATAGAAGCCAAGCAATGCCAAGGGACCCAAAGTAGCCGGCTCGGGGACATAAGTATAAACGACTTTCCCGTAGATTTCGCCGCTGGGGGTATTGCCCTGGAAGAATCCGTCATTGCCTTCGAAGGTGGCGGAGGTCAGATAAGTCGTGTTGACCGTAATTGTGAAGTCCCCGCTGCCAACATAATCGCCCCACATCGCATTGTGAATGTTGCCGGAATCACCGCTGTTCATGGCACCCGGTTGCCAAATGGCATAGTCGCCGGCGCCCGTAGCGTCGAATTGGCCCACGGTGTCACCACTGGTGGCTTCCAGGTTGAATATCTGACTGACATTCAAACCCAGATCAACACCGTCGATGGTGTCCGAGTCGGCCTTGAGGAGTGCAACCGTGCTGGACATGCTGTTAACTGCATTAAGGACCAACGCCGTCCCTTCTTGGGCCTGTGTCGCGTCATTATCGAGTTCGACCTTCACCCCGTCCAAGGTCAATTCCAACTCCACATAAATGTTTGTAAGATCGCTAAGCGACCCGTTGAATTTTGACAAATGCAGGGTTACGTCAGTCTCATTTGGCAAATTTAGAGTATCCTGGTCTTGCAGGACCGATGCCGCCTGAACGGTTCCTATGCTGAGCGCAAAAATAGCTGCCGCAGAAAAAAGAATTCCCCTCTTCATGAGTGTCTCCTTTTGGATAAGGAAGATTTGCCCGCAGAGTGAAG
>CAZMVS010000173.1:0-2235 GCA_964569525.1 uncultured Planctomycetales bacterium | reverse complement strand
TTGGTTGGCGGATTTATGATCCGTACCTGTTTACCATTCGTTGTCAAAACATGAAAGATGCGGAAGAGAAGCTGAAAACGCGGGTGCGAAACGACCAGAAGACGGTCATTGGGCAATATGATTTTGCCAATTTTGTTTCGATCGATCCAGAGGAGCAGAAATACAATACGATTGAACGAGAGATTATGGAGGTAGTTAAGCCGGCGGCGCAAGAGCTGTACGGGATCGACGTGGTTTCCATCGGGATCGAGAAGTTGGTCTTGCCGGAGCGGATCACCAAGACGGTGTTTGAAGCGATGAAGAAAGAGCGGCAAGCGGTGGCGGCCCGTTACACCAGCGAGGGTGAGTCGGGGGCCCAGAAGATCAAGGACGAGGCGGAGGCCATTGCGGGGACGATCATGTCCTTTGCGGAACGCAAGGCGGCGGAGATTGTGGCTGAGGGTCAGCGTCGAGCGGCCGAGTATAACCGGATATTGCGAAAGGACGAGGAGCTGGCCCAGTTTCTGCTGAAGATCCGGTATCTGCCGGAGATTCTGGCCAAGCGGTCCACGGTGTTCTTCGAGCATGAGCCCCCGTTTGACGTGCTCATGGAGAAAGCGGAGTCACCTGTTCGCGTTGATTCGCCCGCGAGTCGTCCCGCCGGTGAGATGGAGAAGGAAACGGCAGCGGCGCCAACCCCGGATATGTTAGAAGTGAAGTGAGAAGGTGAACAGAAAGCTGATGAATTTCGATTGATATCGCGTGTACGGAGCAAGACGCTTTGAACGAGAACCAGGATATAGACAAACAATTGAACCACCAAAATGATGGTGAGGATAATTCGCTGCCGGTCGTAGAGGAGCCGTTGGATCCGGCAAACCAGTCATTGGCCGACGCGTTGCGGGCCAGTTTCTGGGTATTGAAGTTTGTTATGTTGGTTGTGATAGTTTTGTTTTTATTCAGCGGCATGTTCGTGGTGGATCAGACGGAAGTGGCGGTATTGTCGCGTTTCGGCAAATTGCAAGGTGCTCCCCGCCAGCCGGGATTGCACTTTGCTTTTCCCTTCCCCATTGATGAAGTCACGGATGTAACGACCGCCCCGAAGATTATCAATGTGGATGATTTTTGGCTGCGACTGAGTAATCGCGAAAAGACGATGGACCTCAGTGATTTGACGCCGCGAGACAAGGCCCTTGATCCGGCCAGGGATGGAGCCTTGTTAACGGGGGACCGGGCGATCATGCACTTGTTGTACAGTGCCCAGTACCGGATCACGGACCCGGTGAAATTTGTGACCAATATTTCAAATGAGAAGACCACTTTGCGGAAGGTGTTACAGAATGCAGCAGTAGCGGAGTCGGCCCGGACGACGGCGGACGTGGTGTGGAAGAATCCCGGTCGGCTGGCCACGGCGGTCCAATTGCGAGCCCAGCGAATGCTGGATCAGTTGGATTCCGGTATTCGCCTGGAGAACGTAGCGGCGGACAAGTCGCATTACCCGCTACAGACCAAGCGGGAGTTCATCGACGTTTCCGAGGCGGAGAACCGCAAGTTTGAGGCAGTCCAGGGGGCTTTGAAGTTTCGAGAAGAGGAGTTGAATGCCGCAGCCGGTCCGGCCTGGAAAAAGCTGGCCGAAAAAATCGAAATGTTTGAGCAGGTGGAGGAAGGGCCGAAGCGTGAGGCCCTCATCGAAGATATCGAGCGGTTGCTGGTGGAAGAGGCGACGGGTAAGGCTGGCGGAAAGATCAAACTGGCCCAGCGGGATTCGGATAAAATCGTGGCGGATACGTTGGCCGAGGTGGAGACTTTTCGGCAGTTGTTGGTCGAATATCACCGGAATCCACGGTTGGTTCGCCAGCGGATGCGGCAGGATATGCTGAAGAAGCTTTTCGAGCAGCCGGGGGTTTCCAAGTGGTTTTTCCCCAATGGTTATAAGCGCTTAAACGTCTGGTTGAACAAGGATCCGGTGGAGATCAAGGAAGCCCAGCGTCGCCAGGCTCAGGAGAAGCTGAGCCGTCAACGATAAAGCGGATAACTGTTTCGCGGATGACGACATTTCAATAGACGGTGGGAGTTTATGATGAGGCAAGATGGGCCGGTGGTACAAACCGCCGGTTTAACCAAGATATTCAAAGATTTCTGGCATCGCCCGCGGGTTGTGGCAGTCGATCGTCTGGATATGGATATTTATCGCAACGAGGTGTTCGGTCTGTTGGGGCCGAATGGTTCGGGCAAGACCACGACGATCAAAATGCT
>CAZMVS010000172.1:0-12357 GCA_964569525.1 uncultured Planctomycetales bacterium | reverse complement strand
TGAAAGTTTGGTTAAGTGGTGAGATAATCGGGCTGGGTTATCGAGCTGACCTGCTTGCTGGAGATATTAGGAGAAAGCATTAGCTTCCTGTTTGGCATTGAATGGCAGAAGCGGATGGATGCCTCTTCATGGCGAAGGGTGGGCTTAAAAGGGAAAGGCAACGTAAGAAAAGATAGGTTGCCGACGCAAAAAAGCTTTCTAATAAACTTACCTGCTGTTAAAATAACTGAAATTAATGGGTAATAGAGTTGTGGCGGGCAGATCGCCCTACTTAATTTGGGAGGGTAAGTGGAGTTTTTATGTATTGGAAAGAAATTATATCGGTTATCAGCGGAATTGTCTTTTATATATGCAGTTTAATAACGTTAGATTGGATTCTAAAGACAGAGCCACAAAAAGAATATATATGGTATGCTCTAGGCATATTATTAACACCTTTTGTTACTTTATATGTTTACAATTTATTGTTAAGTATGTTTGGCATCAATGTTGTTGATAAATATATATGCAAAAATTGCCATGTTTCTTTTATGCGCAATGTATTTCAAAAATGCCCAAAATGTTCTTCAGTTCTTTATAAGCCTGAACAAGCAGCAAAAATATCCTTTATTTTCATATTAATTTACAATCTTGCAGCCGATACTATTGCAATTGTTTTTCCAACTACTTCTTTATCAGTTGATATTCCAATATACGTTAATTGGATCATTGCCGTACCTTGTTTTA
Organism: uncultured Planctomycetales bacterium; assembly: GCA_964569525.1. Taxonomy (GTDB): domain Bacteria; phylum Planctomycetota; class Phycisphaerae; order UBA1845; family PWPN01; genus JAAYCU01. The sequence continues at coordinate 11,631 of CAZMVS010000172.1, read as the reverse complement.
GTATTGCGATGTTTCGCTACTTTGTACTGCGGCAGATTTCTCAAAGAGCCGACAGGTACGAAAAGTCCAAATAGCTGCATAGTGCGGATTTATGATCTACTTCGCCATCGATATCGACTTAAATGTGATAACCATAAAAACAAGCCGTCGCCGACGAAGGCCTCTACTACTACGGCCATCGCTACTTCTCCCCCAGCTTCGGACGATGGATCAGCCGCGATCCGATAGGGGAAAAGGGCGGAAAGAATCTTTACGCGTTCGTTAAAAATGATCCATTGTCAGGCATTGATTTAAATGGTCTTCTAACTGTTCATGTTTGGGATTTTCGAGGCAAAGATATCGCATGGGGGCACGCTTCTATTACTCTTGAAGATGGTACACATATAAGTTGGTGGCCTTCAACCAATAGAAAGTATGCTCTGGGTGAAAATGTGCCCATTTACTCTGCTGAGCCAAATGATAACCAAACATTTGCCAGAGATGTAAAATTAGAAAAGAGTCTTCCAGATTGGCAGTTAAAAATAGTGTGTCTGGACGAGGATAAAATAAAAGATTGGTGGATTTCTTATAAGGAGAATCATAATTGGGAAACGTTGGGAAACAATTGTTCTACAGTTGTGTATCGCGCATTACACATTGGTGGAGGGCCCTTAAAATTTCAAATGATATGGCGCCCGGATCTTATCAAAGATTATGCCGAACAAACCAAGAAAGAAGTTGGTGGTTAAATAAATATTATTTATCGAAAAATATTATAATATGTTTAGCCATTATCATTGGGTCATGTGATCAATATTGTTCAAGCGAATCTATTGAAACCAAAAACATTGAAAAAGTGGAATCATCCATGAGTCGCAAAAATATTGTTTTAAATAAAATTAATGATATATCTAAAGGCGAATCTATTTGTAATATCAAAAATTATCTCGGAACTCCCACCTTTGAAGAGGAATGTGCAAAAAAAGAGAGCCCAAATATTGTAGGATATGAACTTGTTTACGTTTTCAAGCAAAATGATTCTCGTTTACTCAATTCTAAAACTGACGAGTACATTGTGTTATGGTTTAATGAATTAGGACAATTAATTGATATAAGATATAACAATGTTGAGATTGAAAAGGCTGATCAATGATTCGCATTTACCTTTGGTAGCCTGCTATCAAAGCATTCTTAATGGTTATTTAGTTGCGACAGGTGACTTCGAAATTTAGGAAATTACTGGTATTTGTCAGTATGAAAAAAAACACAAAGTATCTTCTTATTTTGCTTTTGCTAAGTCCGGTACTATTTTTTATTCTTTGGTTTTTCTGGATCCCTCCACGCCCTTTGTTTCATAATTACTATGGTTGGCCGAGATGGGGCATCAAACCAGTATGGAAAACAACTGGATCAACCATAATGCAGGCATATTATGGTAACCACCTTATGTTGGATAAACATTTAAATATGCTTGTTTTGATAAAAAACAAAAATGGTCCCCCTCCTACTGGCGAAGTATATCCTTTTTTATGCACCCATTCGGAAAACAAGGCCAGCGTATTAATAGATACACCTCTCGAAACAACTATTGAGGGTGTGCGTAACGTTTTGCTTGTCATATTTCCTGGTGAAGATCGTTATAGATTTCCATTGCTTTCTGGTCAAGCGAAGAAGATATTTGATACCATTGATTATAAATACGGTGGAAAGGATGTTGATTATGCGGAATTACTTAAGGAGCTTTATCCGGATTATGGGAAGCAGCTTAATGAAATATTGGATAAATACAGCAGCAAAACACAAAATGTGGAAACCGATGATTCCAAAAAGAACCAACAGGAAACCAGTACGAGGGTCGGCGATTTGACGCAACCGGCTGAAAGCAATCCCTAGCTGAATAATTGACGATCCGCCTTATGAAAATTCTACCCGTCAATCCCGAAGTCGGGGATAAACGCTTGGAATTTAAATATGACTACCTCGGCCGACGGGTGGAAGAATTTTGCTGGATACATGACGGTTCCGACTGGCCGGTGGAGTATGACTACTGCCGGCGCTTCGTTTACGACGGCTGGAACGTTATTGAAGTATTGGACGGCTTCAACGCGGTGGAGATGAAGCTGACCTGGGGGCTGGACCTCAGCGGCAGCCTGCACGGTGCCGGCGGCGTGGGAGGGCTGTTGGCCCCGGTTTGGATGTTGCAAATATTTAGGAAAAATAGGTGACTGTTTTTAAGATTATTCCGCTATCAGGGATAGGTCGGCCATGGCACTGAGATTTGCGCAATTCTCATCTGGGCTGGTTGTTGTGCTTGTGGGAATTCTTACTGGCGTTGTATCCTGTACAGCTATCGGTGGATTTAAAGGAAATGAGGCAATCATTTCTCTTTCAGATTTATCACATCCTCCAACAGTGCGGCTTAATTGGCCAATTTTGGAGGTAATCTGCCCTCCGAGCAATAATGTGTCCAGTGCATGGATAGAAATATCTGGAGTACGACAAAAGCGCCTCAATCGAATTGTACTAACTGACAAATATGTTCTACGAGAAAAGCCCACAAAGCAAAAACTTGATCTTTCCACGATGGATATTTCTGAAAAACAGATTCCCTTTATGAGAAATGTTTGGCGAAACCAAGATAATTCGAGCAACCCGCTTCAGATCATTGGTAAGAGATAGTGATTAACTCTGTGAAAGGCTGCCAAGAGGAAAGAGGAGCTGCAATGAAGATCGCAGTAATTTTAGTGGCAATTGTCACGATAGGTAGTTTGCATTCCTGTTGTTTGGTGAATGGTTTAGGCAAGAACAACCTCTATGGTGTTCCCAAGATGCGGGATGTGTCTGGACGGCTATTCGAAATTAAATACGGCGCTCCTCGCACTCGTTGGTCTCAGTGGCGGTATAGAGGTATTGTAGGCGATTACCATGTACTTGATTACTACAATTTTGGGACAGGAGACTGGCTGCAGTACCAGTACTCGATACGGACGCGGAGGGAGAACTTGACTCCTGATTTCCCAAGCAAGGCACAACCGCCGGTAAAGGCCTCTCTCAACCAGAAAGACAAAGAGTATTTTCAGATGGCCCAAGAGGAAATCAGACGAGAGCAGGAAGCATGCGAGATACGGATGGATGCCTCTTCATGGCGAGAAGGGGAATGGGAAAGGGAATGTGCGAGAAAATAAGTTGGCGTTGCGGAAATACTTCCTTACAGACTTACATGCCGTTAAAATAGCTGAAGTTGGTATGCAACAAAGTTGCAGCGGATAGAGTCCGCTTTAACTTACTAGTGGACGTTTTTAGTAAGCTTTTAGCGAGTTTGAGGAAATATATTTGGAGTAGATATTCATTATAGGAGATAAGGAATATGCCTTGGGTAAATGAGGATATGTGCGTGGGTTGTGGCATTTGCATTGATGATTGTCCAGTAGGAGCGATTACATTAAAAAGTGATCAAAAAGCAATCATTAACGAGGAAGAATGTATCAGGTGCGGTCGATGTCACGATGTTTGTCCGCAGGAAGCTGTTCGGCACGATAGTGAAAGGATTCCGCAGGAGGTTGAGGCAAACATAAAGAAAGCCAAGGGCCTTTTGAAACATTTTGAAACCCCCGAGGAGCAGCAGGCATTTCTTGAACGAATGGTTCGCTATTTTAAGAAACAGCAAAAAGTGGCTTCTCTTACTGTGGATCAAATAATATCTATAAAGGCAGAACGCATGGGTCAGTAAAAAATAATATCTATGCAAGTCAGGAGGCAAATCAGGTATGGGCTGAGTCCGCTTTGAATTTATTTGCTATCGCCATTGACATTTCAAGCCAGAAAAAGTGTCGGGGTGAATTTTTGCGAACATGAAGGTATCAGCCTGAATTTCCCGAACATCAAAATTCCCTTTATCCAATCCGAACACACTCAGATTACCGCCGACGGAAACAACCAGAGCGGTCGGGTGGTGCAGAGTTACTCGTTGCAGGCGTCGCCTATTCCGTCTTCATTGCTGTCGAGTTGGTCGGGGTTTTCCGTTTCGGGGCAATTGTCGCAATCATCGATAAAACCGTCGCCGTCGGTGTCGTCTTCGAGGATGTCGGAGATGCCGTTGTCATTACAATCCAGGAACAGGCGGTTGATTCGGCCGGTGGTGAACTCGGTCGTATCGGTGGGAAGTTCGCTGAGGTAGAGGGTTTGGGCGTCGGAGAAGACCATATCGACGGGGATACCGGTGGATTCCAGGTCGGCCATGGGGGTGGCCTGGGTATCGGTGAGGCGGTAGAGGGTGTTATTGCAGATAATATGGAGATTGTTTTGCCATAAGCCGCCTGGGCCGAAGGCCATGGGCATGTAATCGGTTTGGCAGAAGAGGGAATCCTCGCCGCTTTGTAGATTGACGACGGTAGTAGTGAATTCACCTTCATCGTTTTCTTCGATGACGCGGAGTTGTTGGTCAGCGGCGTACACGTAGATGCGGTTGTCGGTGTCGATGGCCACGTTGCCGACGCGATCATTCGTGTCGAGGCTCGGCAATTGATCCTCGGGGATCAGTTGGCTTAAGAGGTTCACGACCAGGGCTTGTTCGCCTTGTTCGATGCGGTAGAGGCCCTGGGTGGGATGATCGAGGAAGACGATTTGGTTTTGGCTGTCGAGGGCCATGTCAGCGGGTTTGAGTGCGCCGGGGTTTATTCCGGGGAAGTTTTCGCCAGCGGAGATGGGGATAATAGTTTTGAAGCCCTGTTGAGGTTCGATCCACCAGAAGCCGACGTCCTGGCTTTCGAAGGCGTGGGTCAGGAGTACGTCTTCGACGGGATCGATCAACCCGATGACGGGATCTTCAGAGTAAGCGATGCCGGCGGGGAAATTAAGTTGCATAGTGGCGGGCAGGATAGGTTCGGCGACGGGTTGTTCAGTTAACAAGTCAATGCGAAATAGCGTGCAGGGTGAGGCGTTACAGCCGGCGTAGATGAAGTCAAAGGTATCATCGGCCTGGGCGGGATCGTCGCCGTCATAGGCGAGGTAGCGGACATTGGGGACATCATCAACGAAAACTTCCTGGGTGAGGGGGAAGGCGCAGCCATTGGGTAAGACAGCTAGGCCTGTGGGTGTGTCGGGGCAGGCGTCGCAGGCATCGCCTATGCCGTCCTGATCAGTGTCTGCCTGATCGTTATTCGGGGTGGTGGGACAGTTGTCTTCGTTGTCGGGGATGCCGTCGCCGTCCTGGTCATCTTCCGTTCCGTTACCGTTGCCGTTTTCGTCTCCGTTTTCGTCCGGTTCGATACCCAGGCAGGCAGAAACTATGTTTACGATTGACTCCTGCAGCCATTGGATGAAGCCGATAATCAGGTTTTCGCGGAAGTTGCTTTCCTGTCGGGTCTGGTATTCCTCGACGCCACCGAAATTACGAAGGGAGGCGCTTTGCCGATTGGAATGTCTGCCGATGGCCTGGTTGATCCAGTTACCCGGGGCACGGGAGGCGATGGCCCCGCCGCGGACGTTATCGCGAGGCAGGCCCAAGTTTCCCTCGTCAGAGCTTCCTCCGCTGGTTCCACTTTCGATTTGAGCATTTGCGATTGCGGGCAAGGTGAGGCAGGTTGTTGCAAACAGGCAGATGAGTATCCAAGTCCTGGTTTTCGGGAGCATGTTCGCCTCCGGTGATTTATAGCGGATCATTAGCGGGTGGTTGATTTCTTTTTCTTATATTATCGGCGCAAGGCGACAGATGCGATGATTTTTTGAGATTTTGTTTTCTTTAGCCATCAATCAGCTTCATTGGATTCGGGATCCGCCTGTTGATCCGGGTTTTCGTTGGTGTAGGGGGGTTGCGGGGCATTTTCCGTGTCGGCAGAGTCCTCACCGTCGGTTGCTTGATCGGCTTCCTGGGTATCGACAGAGGATTCCTGTGTATCATCCGAGTGGTTGTTGCCGTTTTCTTCTTGGGCGATTTTGGCGACGGCGACGACTTCGTCGCCTTCTTTGAGGCGGAGGAGGCGGACGCCCTGGGTGGCTCGGCCGATTTCGCGGAGGTTGGCCAATTCGGTGCGCAGGGTCAGGCCCTGGGCGGAGATGAGCATCATTTCATCGGTATCGGTGACGCTTTTCAGACCGACGACTTTCCCGTTTCGTTCGGTGGTTTTGATGTTGATGACGCCTTTCCCGCCGCGACGGGTTTTTCGGTATTCGGTGACTTGGGTTCGTTTTCCGAAGCCGAACTGGCAGACAGTAAGCAGAGAGGCATCTTGCTGGGTAATGACGAGGTCAACAACGCGGTCGTCGCCGCGGAGGGTGGCGCCTTTGACGCCGCGGGCGGTTCGGCCCATGGTGCGTACGTCAGATTCGTTGAAGCGGATAGCCAGGCCATTATGCGTGCCGAGAATGATATCGTCCTGGCCGGTGGATTGGCCTACGCCGATGACTTCATCGTCGGTTTCCAGTCCGATGGCGATGATGCCGTTGGATCGAGGTCGGCTGAAAGCGCCGAGGGGTGTTTTTTTGACGATTCCCTTAGCGGTGGCGAAGAAGACGAATTGTTCTTCGAATTCTTTGACGGCCAACACGGCGGTATGGACTTCGTTTTGTTGCATATGTAGGAGGTTGGCGATGGCACGTCCTCTGCTGGTGCGTTGCATGGCGGGGATGTCATAGACTTTCAGCCAATAGACTCGGCCGCGATTGGTGAAGAAGAGCAGGTAATCATGGGTGCTGGCGCAGAAGAGGTATTCGAGGAAATCGCCCTGCTTGGTATCGCCTCCGCGGACGCCGCGTCCGCCGCGGCCTTGTTTTCGATATTCGTCGAGGTTGACGCGTTTGATGTATCCTTGCCGACTGATGGTGACCATGACCTGTTCGTCGGGGATGAGGTGTTCCATACTGAACTGGGCGATTTCGCCGGAGATTTTCGTTCGTCGTTTATCTCCATGTTTTTCTTTCATTTCGTAGAGGTCTTCGCGGATGATGTCGTTGACCAGGGATTCGCTACGGAGGACGGCCTGGTAGCCTTCAATTTCTTCGACCAGTTTGGAATATTCGCCGGCGAGTTTTTCCATTTCCAATCCGGTGAGGCGTTGTAGTTGCATGGAGAGGATGGCGTCGGCCTGGGTGCCGGTGAGTTTTTGGTCTTTGCCGGTGACGCGTTGGATGAAGGCTTCGGGCAGCATACGTATGAATGCACCTTGTTCCTGCAGGCGTAATCCGCGGGCCATCAAGCTTTCTTTTGCGGTAGGCGGGTCGGGAGATTCCTTGATGAGGGTAATGATTTCGTCGATGTCGCCGACGGCGAGGATGAGTCCTTCCAGCACGTGGGCCCGCTGTTGGGCTTTACGGAGGAGGAACATAGTACGTCGGCGGATACATTCGCGGCGATGTTCGATATAGACGTCGATCATCTGGCGGAGGTTCATGGTTCGCGGCTGGCGATTGACCAGAGCGATGTTCATCACGTTGAAGTTAGTTTGTAGCGGGGTGTATTGGTACAGCTGGTTCAGGGTTACGTCCACATTGGCGTCTCGGCGTAATTCCACTACGAGACGGGTGGCGTATTTTCGGTCAGATTCATCGCGGACGTCAGCGACGTCTGAGAGTTGTCCGTTTTTAATGGCGGCGACGATTTTTTCCTTGATCGTACTGCGCAACACTTGGTAAGGCACTTCGTCGACAACGATGAGTTGTTTGTTTTTTTGTTGTTCGATGTGGGTTTTGCCGCGGAGGATGATGCTTCCCCGGCCGGTGCGATAGGCTTCCTGGCTGCCTTTGGAGCCGCAGATGATTCCGCCGGTGGGGAAATCGGGGCCGGGCATTATTTCCATTAATTCGTCGATAGTGGTTTGGGGATTGTCGAGGACCTTGATGATGGCGTCGGCGACTTCGTTGAGATTATGCGGGGGGATATTAGTGGCCATTCCCACGGCGATTCCGGTGGATCCGTTGACAAGGAGGTTGGGGAATTTGGCGGGCAGGACGACCGGTTCGTTGCGTGTTTCGTCGTAGTTGGGTTGAAAATCGACGGTGTCCAGTTTCAGGTCGGCGAGCATTTCAGTAGCCGGTGCGGCCATTCGAGTCTCAGTATATCGCATGGCGGCCGGCGGATCCCCATCGATGGAGCCGAAGTTCCCCTGTCCGTTGACCAAGGGATAGCGCATGCTCCAATCCTGGGCCAGTCGCACGAGAGTGGGGTAGATGACACCTTCGCCGTGAGGGTGGTAATTACCGGAGGTGTCGCCGGCGACCTTTGCGCACTTGCGGTGTTGGGAGCGGGGGCCGAGGTTAAGGTCGTTCATGGCGACAAGGATGCGTCGTTGAGAGGGTTTGAGTCCGTCACGGGCATCGGGGAGAGCCCGGGACATGATGACGCTCATGGCGTAGGTCAGGTAGGAGTCCTGGAGTTCGTCTATGATGGGTAGTTCGCTAACGAGATCCTTGGGAATATCGGGCATAGTCGTGTTAAGTCCTTTCCTAGTCGCCCTGGAAATCGAGATTTCGGGGGTTCGATTAGCCGGTTGCTTGAAAAGCTTAATTTTAGCCGATTTCGGCGGATAACGCTAGTTTTCGGCAGTGGGATAAGTTTATGTCATTAATGGGCTTAGGATGTTGTTGGTTGTTGGAGGGGAGTGAGTAGCGGCTGGTGGAGGATTGGCTGGGAAAATGGTCAGAATCCCCGGTTACGTAATTGGTTTTCGTCAAGGCCGAAGTGATGTCCGATTTCATGAAGGACGGTACGGCGGATTTGGTCGATCATTTGTTTTCGGTTACGGCAGATGCGTTCGATGTTGGTTTTGTAGATGACCACTCGTTCGGGATAGCGGTACGGTGCATCGACGTGTCGGCGGTTGAGGGGTGTGCCGCGATACAGGCCGAGGAGGGTATGCGGATCGCGGAGTTTGAGTTCCCGGCAGACGTGGGGATCGGGTGTGTCCTCGACATCCACGGCGATATCGTGGAGGTAAGGGGCAAAATCAGGGGGGATGGTGTCCAGGGCTTGTTGGACCACTTGTTCAAATTGTTCGTTGCTTAGGTGCATGAATATGATCCGGGTTCGCTTTTCCGCTGATCAACTCTTTTTCTTTATGATAGCCGAGTTGTGCCCGATGTTGTTGTTCGAATATTGTTTGGAAAGATTTTGAAGAAGAGCAAGGTTGCGGAAAAGGCGTAAAAAAGGGTTTTCCAAATAAATTTTGCAGATCTCTCCGATAATATCGTTCTTTGGATATTGTGACCCTGCTACAAAGAAAATTTCTCACTCTTCTTTTTGCCTGCTTGGGTGAATGAATTTTATATCGTAAGCAATGACACGTCTTGTCGTGTTGTTTTCGAGGTGACGGCTGGTGTGCGTGCCGGTTCTGTCCAAGGGTTTATTCCAAGCAAATATCAAAGGCGAAAGGGAAAGATCATGAGACATTTTATGGTTGTAGGTATGGTGTGTTTATGGATAGTGTCGCCAGTGGTGGCGGATTTCATGGATGGTAGTTTCAATGGGGGGATTATTGGCGCCGACAATTGGACGGCCGGCGTGGATGATCTGGGTAAGTGGTACGGTTCGGGTTACACGGTGGAAGATGGGGCCGCTTGTTTATCATTAATCGGGAACGGCAAGAATTACGGGCAGATGAAGAAGGATCAATGTGGATTGTTCCAAGCTTTGCCCATGCCGGAGGCGGGCACGTATTCATGGACGCTGGATAATAAGCTATCCAACTATGATAAGCAGTTCGATTATTGGATGGTTTATGCGATGAAAGCCGGTTCCCGGCTTGACTTATTCGGCAATAAGCTTGGATTTAGTAATCCGAAGGGATCGCAGCGGTTGACGTTGGGATATTCACCGAACGGCAAGGACGATGGGCAGTGGCATACGTTCACCGAGAATTTCAGGATTTCCGGGAGTCTGGCCAAGAATTATGATTACCTGGGTTTTGTGTTGGTGGGTTCGCGGCATGAGAATGAAATGTTGGCGTTTGATAACGTGACCACCACGACGCCCGCGGGCGGCATAGCCGGTGTACCTGAGCCGGGGACGGCCATGTTGATGATTTTTGCGGTGGCAGGCTACCTTGGTTTGACCCGAGTCCGCTCTCGTCGTGTCTGATTTTTCTTTCGCCTTTTGATTATTGTGCATAAAAAGAACGGGCAGGCTTTCGGGCCTGCCCTTTTTTAATGTTGGTGTTTTTGGGGAGAAATGGGACCGTCAACGTTATTTAGGCAGGGACAGCTTCCAGTTTGGCCAGTGTAGCATTGATTTTTTCGGAGAGGGTTTCCGCGGTAAAGGGTTTGACTACGTAATTATTGACGCCGGCCTTTATGGCGGTGATGACTCGTGATTTTTCGGCTTCGGTAGTAACCATAAGCAGGGGGATTTTTTTATCGGTTTCCCGTATTTTGCGTACGAGGGTGATGCCATCCATATTAGGCATATTCCAGTCGATCAGCATGAGGTCCGGCTTGGTGTTGGCCATTTGTTTGAGGGCTTCCACTCCATCGGAGGCTTCCATGACATCGGTATAGCCCAATTGGGAAAGCACGTTTTTCTGGATATTCCGAATGGTCCGCGAATCATCGACGAGCATGATTTTCATTAGCTTTACTCCCCGTTATCAACCGGCGGTTGCAGAGGCTGGTTGCGGCTGATTTTTGCTTTTCTTCTCCACTACCATGGCCACTTCCACGCTGAAGCGGCCGAGTTCCGAATCGCAGGGCAGGACCAGCCGGGGCCGGTTTTTGGATTGCGAGACCTGATGTTCTTTGCCGATGACGACGCTGGGTAAAGAGATGCTGACGTTCAGGCCGTCCATTTGGGCCTTGGCTTGCCCAGCGACCATGTTGGCTAGTTCGCCCAGGGCGTCCGAGAAATCTTCATGATCCGGGCTCATTTCGATCCCTGCAAATTTGCCCGACACGGTCAAGGCGGTTTGCATGGGAAAACTGAGGACCACGCATCCGACGGCATCCCCCGACAGGCCGATAATAGCTGATACGTCTGTATGAGCTTCCGCATTATTTTTAATAAACGGTTTGCTGACCATGATTTCGTTGCCGAGCATGGTCTGAAAAACATTTTTGACTGCAAAGATGAATGGGTTTATGAACCGTACGTCCATCATAAAGCACCTATTTCAGCCGGGCGTTGAACAGTACACATTTCTTCGCCGGCCGGGGGGGTAGTTGACCACTCACAGGGCATATCGGTTGACTTCGGGTTGGGCTGAATAAATGGTTTCCAGGATTCTGCCAGTTTTGTGTCTTTTACTCGCCTTTATGGCAAGAGGGAGGGCTGCTATGGGACTTTTTTAAAGGGGAAAAGGGATTTTGAGCTAGGTTTTTGGGTTGTCGCTAAGCGGACAAAAGGGTAAAAACGCTGGCTATGTTTTCCCGATTCGGAAAGAGGATGGCCCGATCTCCCTGGATTTTTGCGGGGATATGGATTGTGCTGGTGATTGGTGGGGTGACCTGGCATGTGCTTGCTCCGTCTGCGCCGGTGATGAAGGTCGGTTCATTTCTTCCTCCAGATGCTCCTCACAATCAGGCTCGCCGACTTATGCTGGAGGCATTTCCACAACTGGCATCGCGTAGCGAGATCGTATTGATCGCGTATCGGCAAGGTGGTTTGGCAGAGGGCGACTTCGATTATTTCGGAGCTGTCGTCCGGGAAGCTGCTGATGTGGCAGACGGGCG
>CAZMVS010000171.1:0-11269 GCA_964569525.1 uncultured Planctomycetales bacterium | reverse complement strand
CGGCGGAGTCGCCAATAGCAGGCGGCGAGGCGTTCGATGAGCAAATGTTGGTGGGTATTGCGGGGCTGGAAGTCTTTCCGGAGTTGGCGGAGCAGTTGTTTGAAGTCGCGGGGATCTTCGTCGGGGCTATGGCGATGGACGACGTGTTTGGCGATAAGTCCTTTTTTGAAAGCGTTTTGGGCCACACGCCTTTTGCCGGCGGGTGATTTCGGGCCGGTGGATTTTTGAGCGTTGCGACGGTTGGCGTTGATCTGTTTTGTGGATGTCATGGAATCGTCCTCCCCTGTTTTGAGTCTTGGTTATCTTGTTTCCCCAAGTCAATAACAGGGGCGGTGTTCCGTTGAAGGGAGTAAATACGGAACGAGGATTTTGTTTAAATGAAGGGAACAAAACGGAACATGGCTCCGTTTTAAAAATATGGGGACCAAGAGTTTGGCTTGGTGATAATAAATTAACGCTGAAATCACTATTGACTTTGGTCTTTATGGCCGATATATTTTTAAAGAGCAGGTAAGCGCGGGAGTTCTTCAGGTCGTCGCAATCGACGGCAGCCCGAAAGGGTGGGATCCTGAAGCCCGGGACCTGCTTTTTTTATTGGTTCCAAGAGTATCGTTCGTTGACCCAGGAAAGGTTCGGATCGGTTCGGAGTAGTTTGTTGATCTCAGCTGGGATCAGTTTAAGACCATATCCTCGGTAGGTATTTCTATGCCTGTAAACCACAGGCTGAAGCATATTCACATATCGCGGTTCGTTGAAGCCTTGTGGATTTATTTGCAGGCCATAATAAAAAGCGGATGCGCATGCATCGGCGATTTGTAATCCCATGTATTTATCATGGTTGATTGCGCGAACAGCTGACGGATCAATCACAGACCAGTCTATACGCACGTCGTCAAGCTCTGATTTTCTTCGAAGCAATTCGAAATAGGTTTTCATTTCGGCGTATGAAGTTCCTGAACGGTTTGAAAAAACTATTTCTGCTCGACCATTACCTTTGTCTTGAGATACTCTATGATCACGACAGAACCACGAGACGCGCTCAAGCAGCATCCGTGTAGCGTAATGATACAATACTGACTTTTGTTGAAATTTTTCCGGTTCGTGTAATGACGGTTTATGTACACCAACCACAAGTACACGCAATTTTGCTTTCGCAATCCGATCAATATACACCAGACGGTGTTCGTGTTTCATTCTGCGGAAATGCAATGGTTTGCGCTGGTATTTCAGGGATGCGCGTACATCATCGACCAGCTTAACCGTTTCAAGGTCGTATTCCTTACGTGTAACCACTGCTGCTAATACGAACCATCGCGAACTTCCTTCACGATTAGGACTGAATACGAATCCTTCATCACCTGATTCGTCAATGTAGACTACGAAACTTGCCGCCATTGCAAATCCTCATACTGGTAAACATATATCATTAGATGAATACAATTTCTGCGAGTAGTATATTTGGTATATTTAAAACACTTTTACTTCTTACATTGTTTCTACAGGAACTTTCAAATATTTCCAGACGATGATATAAACTACTATTAATAAGTATCTGCGGGTTTTTAAAGCATGTCAACTTAATTCCAGGGAGCAGCGGTTAGTTATGATTCACCCTATGGGATTTTAATTTGTTGGAATTATAACCTTTGGTGTCTTTGTGCTTCACCTGAACATCTGATTTCTATCGCCCCGATTGGACTTTCGAAAAAGAGGCAAAGGAAGATGCAAGGAAGTAACGTACGTAAAGAAGGGGTGACAGGGATGAGCGGAGGTTGGTTCAGGCAAAAGGCCGGGCGTGGGAGCTCGGTCCTTTTGTAAGACCATATATATCTTTAATTGGCTCGAAGTTTTGAGGCCAATTCGAGCACGCTTGAATAGGCTATATTATTCGGAACTTTATTACCTGCATTGGTTTCCTTCATGGCGCCCAGCAGCCACGTGTTAAAATCCTCTTCTGTATCAACGGCAATATCGTTACTGAAGTTCATGACTCTGGTTCCGACATGTTTGTTTTCAAGGTCAACATTGAAGGTACTCATTACACGATAACCGATTATACGATTCCGGGGGGATGCGCTTGCGGGTGAAACGTAAATACTCCATTCATAAAACCTGTTATTCTTCCGGGTATGGGTAAGGTGATAGCCTTTGTAGGTCATTTCCGGATGCAGAATTGGCTTTAGGGCTTCGATTTTCACAGGTAATTCAGGAAGATCTCCACCCATATTCAGATTTTTGAACAATTCATTCTGGGCAGGCTGATTTTTGTCCGTACTTTGCCAACATAAAACCATACTGCCATCCTTCAAAGTAAAGCCTATGTAAATATACATGTTAATATCGCCACAGCCCAAGTTGTTACTTCCGCATAACGCGGCCATTTCGGCTTCAGGCGCATTTTCCTTCGTGTTATCCAACTCGGCTCCTTCAGGAGGTTCAGTTTTGAAGATATCTGCAGGCAATTCGGTATTTAGTTCGATCTGATCCATAAAAATCATGGGGATCCATTGGCCATTTTCTTTTTGGCTTCGCCACATCCGGAAGCGATGTAACCGGCCGGTCTTCGGTGAAAGCCAGCTTTTGATCTTTTTAATTTTGTTAAGTTTGCCATGTTCAGCGCCGATATTGATGGTCCCTTCCCATATATCACACTTATGCCCGTTTATTATCTCGCTGCCGATTCTAGAAAATCCTTTTATCTGGTCCAAACAACCAAAGAAGCCATTGAATAACTGACAATATATCCTATGCGATAGAAGACGCGCTTTGAATTTCGTGAGTCTCGTGAAGTGAATGGACTGCTTAGGTCGGTCATCGCCTTGTAAGAAGTAACCGTTATGCATAATGTATTCGCCATCTGATACCGTTATACTTTTTCTTATTATTTTATTCTCACCAGATCGTTGGAGCACAAGCGGCTTGGTCAATTTGTAACAGCCCTTCTTGAAATCGAACCAATGCTCTATAGGATATTTTGTGAGCTTTTGCTTTCCGTTCTTTTTTGTCATTTCGTACACATAGCCACGCATATGGCATGTATCAGTATTTTTGTATATGTGTAATGCGTCCAGAAGACCGTAGGCAGGTTGTGCCGATCTGTTCAGAAAACTGACTGATACTACAATGGCCAATAATCCAACTATCACCGCAGGTATAGTTATCCTACTTTGCATAATCGTTCTCCATGCATTCATCCAAGAAAACCACGGAAGTTGTTTCGATTGAGCATGCGCATTCAGCAGCTCATTGAGGATTTCCTGATCTTTGCGGGGGTTTAGATGGACGTTAATATTTTGAATCAGCGATTTTATTTTTTTTGTAGATTTCATTTTTTAACCTCGCTGTCCAAGAGCGAACGCAGTTTCTCCAGGCCGTAACGGTACCTACTCTGAATGGTTTTCAGGGAAACTCCCTGTAGTCGAGCAATTTCGCGAAATTTCAGATCACCACGCACATGGAGTACGACGGCTTCCCGTTGTTCGAACGGGATTTGAGACAAAGCATGACTTATCCGCGTGGATTGTTCCTTAAGTGTTATCCAATGATCGACGTTATCCGCACTGGTCCGCGTGTGTTCGACATTTTCCAATCCGACGGTGGATCGTATTTTTTCGGCGCGGGCCTTATTGCGGGCGGCATTGATCACGCAGGTTCGCAAGTAGCTTTTGAGACTGCCGCCCAAGCGGAGGCGATCCGCGGATTGGGCGAACCGAATAAACACGTCGTGGACGACGTCCTCGGCCAAGCTGACGTCACATAACAGCGCAGCGGCCAAGTTCAACAGGTCAACTCTGTATTTTTCGTATATGCGGCGGAGCGCTTCGTTGCTCCCGCATTTAAATCTAAAAATCAGTAATTTGTCTTCCAACCTCTGTTTTCCTTGTCGCGGTTGATGTTTGCTTATTTATTACACACTTGAAGCGGGCTGTTTACTCTAAAGATAATGGGGAAATTTTGGAAATATCTCGTTTTTGCAGGTATTTGGAAGGCAACGTAAGCCCCGGGTTACGCTGCGCTTCACAACGGGTTGGTATGTGTCACCTCTTTCAGGGGCTTGAGGAATTCTCATTCCGATGTACCGGTCCCGGCGTGCCGGGAGAAAAAACTCGAGAATGTACGAATTTAAGATTTCTCCCTACAGGCAAAATGCTTAGATGCATTTTGCCTTCCAGTCGAAATGACACAAGCGCGATGCCTATACGTATAGAGATTTCTCTCCCGGCGCGCCGGGATCGAAATGACAAACAGGGGGAGGTTGTAAGATTCCTCGCTACGCTCGAAATGACAAGGTGTGCCGGTCCCGGTGGGCCGGGAGAAATGACGGAATTTCCTCTTAACTGAAGTACCACCAGATGGCGGCGACGGTGGCGAGGAGGAGGGTGGTGAGGGCAAGGAGGGTGGGGCGCCAGCGGCGGGCGTTTGGATCGGCGGCGGCGAGTTCGGGTTGGGTGGTGGCGTAGGTGAGGCCGGCGAGTTTTTCTTTCGGTTCGGGGGCGGAGGCGAGGCTGACGATGACGAGTACGGCGGAGCAGGTGACGAACAGCAGGATGGACATGTGCATGAAGTTCATGGCGGCGTAGGAATGCCAGAAGGTGCCTTCGGTCAGTTGGTCGGCGTTGAGTTCGAGGACCAGGCGGAGGGCGCCGAGGGCGAAGCCGACGAGCATGGAGACGATGGCGCCGGGGCCGTTGGCCCGCCACCAGAAGACGCCGAAGAGGAAGACGGCGGCGATGGGGGGCGAGATGTAGGACTGTACGCTCTGGAGGTAGTGGTAGAGCTTGTCGGAGATATCGGCCATGAAGGGGATCCAGGCGAGGCCGGCGACGACCATGCAGGCGGTAGAGATTTGGCCGACGATGACCAGGCGGCGTTCGGAGGCGAGGGGGCGGAGTTTTTTGTAGATGTCGATGGTCACCAGGGTGGAGCAGGAGTTAAAGACGCTGGAGAGGGAGCTCATCAGCGCGGCGAGTAGGCCGGCGGCGACGAGGCCGCGAAAACCGGTTGGAAGTAATTGGACGACGAGGGTGGGGAGGGCTTCGTCGGGTGAGGCGAGCTCAAGGGCGCCGGTTTTTTGTAGGGCGTAGGCGATGACACCGGGGAGGACGAAGAGGAACAGGGGCAGTTGTTTGAGGAAGCCGGCGAGGATGGTTCCGCCGCGGGCCTGGGTGATGTTGCGGGCGCTCAGGGTACGTTGGACGATGAACTGGTCGGTGCACCAATACCAGATGCCGACGATGGGGGCGCCGAAGAGGATGCCGGTCCAGGGGAAGTCGGGGTCGGAGAAAGGTCGCCAGAGGCTGATGTAATCTTCGCCGACGATGTTGACCATTTCGCCCCAGCCGCCGAGTTGGTGCAGGCCGACGAGGGTGACGGCGACGGCGCCGCCGATGAGGACGAAGGTTTGGAGCAGGTCGGTATAGAGGACGGCGCGCAGGCCGCCGAAGATGGTGTAGATGCCGGTGACGATGACGACGATGACGGCGCCGGTCCAGAAGTTAATACCCATGAGTGATTCGAAGACGATGCCGCCGGCGGCGATGGTGACGGAGATTTTGGTGAGGATATAGCCGACGATGGAGATGATGGCGAGGTACCAGCGGGCGGCGGGAGAGAAGCGGCGTTCGAGGAATTCGGGCATGGTGTAAACGGTGGAGCGGATGTAGAAGGGGACGAAGACCCAGCCGAGCAGGAGGAGGATGAGAGAGGCCTGGACTTCGTATTGGCCGAAGACGAACTGGTCGCCGGCGCCGGCCCCGGCGAGGCCGACGAGGTGTTCGGAGCCGATGTTGGAGGCGAAGAGGGAGGCGCCGATTACGAACCAGCCGACGTTGCGGCCGGCGAGGAAGTAGCCGGCGGAGGTTTGGCGGGTAAGTTTGGCGCGGACGGCGGCGCCGATGGCTACGCCGAAGACAGCGATGAAGTAGAGTGCGACGACGATCCAGTCCAGGGAATTGAGTTGGCCCATTGAACGACCTTTCTGACAACGACTTTACTTTTTGTGGTTATCGCGATGTTGGGAGGTTCTAAGATTTCTCTCTTCGGTCAAAATGACCAGAGGTCATTTTTCCCTCGTTCGAAATGACACGGGGGTTCATCGGGTCTTTCGAAAAATTCCTCCCATGGTGCGCCAAGTTGAAAAGACGGCGCGTGCCGAGAGATGGGAGATTTCTCGCTGCGCTCGAAATGACAAAATGTCGATTGTATCCCGCGCTGTTTTCGGCCTCCTCCAACATCGGTGATTATAAAGGGGTGTATTTTACACGGTGACGGGGGGAATGCACAGGCCGGCAAGGGTGGAGCGCGAGGGGGGACGGGATATTTAATATCGCCATAGAGGTTATGAGAAGGGATATGGTTTTCAGGATGAGGATCAGCGAGGGGAGTTTGATTTTTGTTGGGCGAGGGAGTTTCGTTCCCAGAAGACGCCGTCGTGGTAGCCTTGGATGCGTTGGTCGTGGTCGGCGAGGTGGAGGCGTTTTTCGGCGAGGCAGCAGTAGGTGGGGTCGATTTCGACGGTGAGGAAGCGGCGGTTGAGTTTTTTGGCGACGACGGCGGTGGTGCCGACGCCGGCGAAGGGATCGAAGACCAGGTCGCCGGGATTGGAGCCGGCGAGGATGCACTTAGCGAGGAGTTTTTCGGGTTTCTGGGCGGGGTGGTCGGTGTTTTCGGGCATGGACCAGAAGGGGATGGTGAGGTCGGTCCAGAGGTTGGAGGGGTGGGTGACGCGGAAGCGGCCGGCGGCGGTTTGTTGCCAATCCTTGGGGTGGCCGTTGTTGGTGTAGGGAGCGAGGACGCGGCGTTTCATTTTGACGGCGTCGATGTTGAAGCAGTAGTCGTTGGATTTGGTGCAGAACCAGATGTCTTCGGCGTTGTTTTTCCAGTTGCGGCGGGTGCCGCGGCCTTTTTCTCGTTCCCAGGTGATGCGGCTACGGAGAATGAGGTATTTTTCGGCGGCGAGTTGGATGGCGGCGGCGGAGCGCCAGTCGCCGCAGAGGTAAAGGGAGGCATCGGGTTTCATGAGGCGGACGAGTTGGGGCAGCCAGGATTCGAGGTAGTCGAGGTAGGCCTGGGTGGAGGTACGGGCGAAGCGCTGACCGTTGAAGGATTTATCGAGGTTGTAGGGGGGATCGGCGAAGACGAGGTCGATGCAATTGTCAGGGAGTTGGTCGGCGATGTGGAAGAAGTCGGCGTTGATGGTGCGGTTGATCAGTTGGTCGATTTTTCGGGGGCGGTTGAGTTTAAGGAGGCGTTTGGAATAGCGTTTTTGTTCGGCGGGGGAGAGGGTAAGGGTTTTGTTGCGTGGGGCCCGGGATGGTGATTTTTTGGGCACGGCTGATGCTCCGGGTTGTTGTCCGATAACGTGATACGGTGGTCGATTCGCGAAATTGCTTCCGATGGGGAAATTTTATTCGAGCGGGGGACGATTGTCATGTTTTGGGCAGGTCCGGGAAGGTGGTTCGTGGTGGTGTAGGAATAAGGTTGAGGGAGGGATAAGGAGATGCGATCGTTGTTGGTGGATATAGGCAGGAGGATATGGTGATGTTTTTTTGGGAAAGTAAGTTGACCGGATTTGGGCGGAGGGGAATAATTAAATGATTCGACAATTAACCCTTTGCTTTCCTTGATCTTGATGCCAAAACCTGCAGGGACGTGGGTTTTGGCTTCATTTTTTTATGCGCTTTCGGTGGGTGTAAGTTTTCTTCTTTCAATTCGTGCGCACGCTAAGCACTGCTCGAGAAGCAGTGGCACATGGTACATGGCGCTGATGTGATTGTGGTTCTCGGCGCAAGCATTTCCGGTTGTCATTTCGTTCTGACTGTCATTTGAGCATGGTTTCTGGGCGGGTGTCGGGGGGGGGGTGATCCGCTTTTATTTGTGCTGCGCGGAACAGGGGTGGTGATCTAGGAAGTGGCGGGAAGGAAAAAGTGTTTGGTGGAAAAGGCATATTCGATCGGGAGGTTGTCGTGACAGTGGAAAAACAGGAGCAGGATCAAGGAATGCGGATAGAGGCGGAGGGCCAGGAGCGGCTGGCGATTCAGTCGGCGGCGGTTGGTGCCGAGACGGAGGCGAAGCAAGTATTGATTGCGCCATTCGGGGAGGTTCGTTCCAGTAACGGGGATTTTGTGATGGACGAAGCGGCGGCCCGGATGGTGGTGGAGCATTTCAATCAGCAGGGGACGGATATTCCGGTGGATTATGAGCATCAGAGTTTGGGCGGGGTGTATGCGTCGCCATCGGGTCAGGCACCGGCGGCGGGCTGGATTCGGGCGTTGCATTTTGTCGGGCCTAATGACGAGGGAGAGCGCGTGCCGGGATTGTACGCGGAGGTGGAATGGACCGAGGCGGGCCAGGAGAAGCTGGCCAAGCGGGAGTATCGGTATTTGTCGCCGGTGGTGATGGTGCGGAAGAGTGATCGGCGGGTGGTGTCGCTGCATTCGGTGGCGTTGACCAACAAGCCGGCGATTCGGGGAATGCAGCCCATTGTGAACCGGGAGGAATTTGTGGAAGGCGAAAGGGACATGGCGATGAGTGAGGATGAAGCATTGGCGGTGTTGCGGGAGCAGCTTGGTATGGATGCGGAGAGTGATCGGGCGGCAGTGTTGCTGGCGGCGAGTGAGCGGCTGGCGGGTTTGCAGCAGGAAGTAGCGGCGCGTGAAGCGGAGGAGAAGGTTCAGGCGGTGATGCGGGCAGGGAAGTTGCTGCCCAGTCAGCGGGAGTGGGCGAAGACGTTGGCGTTGAAGGATCCGCAAGGGTTTGAGGCCTGGGCGGAGCAAGCCCCGCAGGTGGTTGTGATGGGGAAGACCAAGCCGCCGGGGAGTGGTGGAAGCAATCGACGTCAGGCGGTGATCGCTTCGGCGCGGGCTTCGTACGGTGCGCATCCGGAATTGGCGGAGGTAACCAGCGAGTCGGCGTGGGTGGCGGATGCCCTGCGACAGGCGGGGTTGGAAGTGCAGGTGGAAAAGGAAGACATCAACTAAGCGTAATTTTTTGTGCGGTGAGTTGGTTCGGAATGAACGAAGGCGAAAAGCCCAAAAAATGGTTGGATAGCGAAGGAGAAGGAACATGGCATTGACGGCGAATCGGGAAGTGGATCGTTACGTGGATCAGGAGTTGCGCACGTTGCCAGTGAAAAGCGGGGCACATGTTTACAAGGGTTCGTTTGTCGGATTGAGCGGGGGCTATGCCCGGCCTTTGGTGGCGGGTGATGCGTTTGCCGGTCTGGCTTACGAGGAGATGGACAACAGCGGCGGTTCGGACGGTGAGAAGATGGTGCGGGTGTTTACGCAGGGTGATTTCGAGCATGTGCTTTCGTCGGCGGATCGGGCGAACAACAAGTCAGCTGTTTTTGCGTCGGATGATGAGACGCTGACGACGACAGCGGCGGGGAACAGTTTTGTGGGTCATCAACTCGAAGTGCCTTCGAGCAACCGGATCGTGTTGCGGATTCAGGCGACGCCTACGCCGCTGGCCGGCGGGACCATGTCGAGTGAACTCGTATCGGCGGGGGTCAAGCACCAGGGGGGGACCAAGGCGAGCGCGTCGGAGGGGACCATTAACGCGGCGGGCATGGGGGGCATCATTCTGTTGACGGGGACCACGGCGGGGAATTTGAATTTGCCGGCGGTGGCTACGGCAGGGGCCGGGGCGGGGTGCACGTTTGTAAAGACCGGCGCGAGCGGCGCGTTGACTATTGAGCCGAACGGCAGTGAGGAGATCGACGGGGCGGTCAACAACAATGAGATGGATGCAGCCAGTGATTCGATCACCATCGTATGTGACGGGTCGGCCTGGTACAGCGTAGCGAAGAAGATCACGGCGTAGTTATTGTTGTTTGATAGACAGGACTAACAGCGAAGAGATTTTAGAGCAAGCTCTCTCTATTTGTAGCGGTTGCAAGCCTAACGGGTCATAGAAAGCTGTTTCCCGATTTCAAACCGCTACAGAAAAAGTGGAAGTGCTGTAACAAAGTTTTCAGGAAAGAGGATCGATCATGGCAGTGATTAATACGGGATTGTTGACCAAGGGATTGCGGAGTGAATTTTTTGATCGCTTCGGGAATACGACGACGTATTTTCAGGATCTGGCGACGCGGATTGCTTCGACTTCGGATGCGGAGACGTACAATTGATTGGGGACGGTTCCTTCGATGCGGGAATGGGGAACCGGTCGGTTGGCCCGCGGTTTGCGGACGGAAAGTTATTCGGTGGAGAATCTGAAGTACGAATCCACGATCGAGGTGGATCGGGATGAGATTGCGGATGACCAGACCGGGCAGATTCGAGTGCGGATCGGCGAGTTGGCTCAGCGGGCGGCGACGCACAAGGATTATCTGCTCGGTCAATTGCTGATCAGCGGGGGTAGTGCCGGTTATCTGAGTTATGACGGGGTTACGTTCTTTAACAATGCCCACGCGTCCGGTGATTCGGGGAACCAGGACAATGATCTTGGGTATTCGGCTACAGATGCCAATAATCCGACCACGGAGGAGTTCAAGGGGGCGTTGAAGCAGGCGATCGGGCAGATGCTGGCTTTCAAGGATGACCAGGGAGAGCCTTTGCCGTTGAATGCCACGGGTATGGTGTGCGTGGTGCCGCCGACGATGTTGTTTACGGCGTTGGAAGCAGTGAACGCGACGCTGGTGAATCAGACGTCGAACGTGTTACAGGGAGCGGCGCGGGTAATCGCGTTGCCGTGGTTGAGTTCGGCGGATACCTGGTACCTGTTGAAGAACGACGGGGTGGTTCGGCCGTTCATTTTCCAGGATCGTGAACCGGTGGAGTTCGGGGCCTTGTCGGAATCCAGTGAAGAGAGTTTCAAGCGGGAGAAGCTTTTGTTCGGGGTTCGGGCCCGTTACCGGATGGCGTACGGTTACTGGCAATTCGCAATTCGAACTGTGTTCAACTGATAACGGGGGAAGCCGGTGGAGGAAGAGGGGTTAGCCGCCTGTCGGGGCATGGTCGGCAGGCGGTTTCCTCCCACCGGTGAGTGCAGGCTAAGTTTCTTTTTGGTGGTGATCAATGTCATACGCATCGTTAGCGGATTTGCAGGAACGTTTAGGGGATACGGTTTACGTGCAGTTGACGGATGACGCCGGCGCGGGCGTGGCTGACGAAGGGAAGGCGTTGGAGGCGTTGCAGGCGGCTGCGGGGAAGATGGACGGTTACCTGGCCCGGCGTTATGCGGTTCCGGTGGATACGGCGGGCGGGGGGGCGCTGGGGGGGGTTTTTTTAAAAGTGGTGGTGGGTTTTGGGGGGGGTAGTTTGTTTTG
>CAZMVS010000170.1:0-3378 GCA_964569525.1 uncultured Planctomycetales bacterium | reverse complement strand
AGGATGGATTTAATGGGCGGCGGGTTGATATTTTCGCGCGAAGGCAGCGGCGGAACAAACAGGGTATTGAGACCGGGTTGGGTTTTCTGCTGTAAGAGCCAGGCGTATTTGGGATCTTTCCACAGGCGCCAGGCGCGGTCGTAGGGTCCGGCGTGCCAAAGTTTGGCGATGCGTCCGTAAGCGTCGCCGATGGGTGGAATAGTTCCGTCGGCGGCGAGCACGTCGAACATGGCGTCGAAGGGTTGTTTCAAGGTTCGGCCGTCGGCGAGGGTCATGTGGGCAAGGGATGGTCGCCGGCCGATGCGGTTCTGAGCGTCGGCGAAGATGACCATGGGGACGATGGCGGTGAAATGGTAATTCAGGCTGCTTTCCCGCCACAGGCCGTTATCCAACAGGCCGTCTTCGAGGAGGATGGTAAGGCCGCGTGGTCCGTGCAGGCAGAACTCCACCAGTTGGGGCCGATCGTAAAACAAGCCGAACAGGCCGAGGATCATTTTGTGCCAGGCGAGATGATTGTTGACGCCTCCGCCGACGTTGTTTTCGATCCAGTAGATATCGTTTTGGGCGACGGCGCGGGCGAGGCGGGTGAAGAAGGCGTCGATTTTTTGACGTTGTTGGGTATTTAATTCGGGCCAAAGGAGGGAATAGGATTCGAAGGCATGGAGGCTCCAGACGGCGTAACTCAGGCCGACGTCATAATGCTCGGCTTTGAATGAATATGAAGACAAGTGAACCAGTGTTTGTATCGCCTTGTCAAGATAGCGTTGTTCACCGGTCAGGGCCCAGGCGAGGGTCAGTTGATCGGCGGCCTGGGCGTAGGGATTCGGTTCGCGAAGGGTATATTCATGAATCTGGGGATAAGTCTGGGACCAGGGTTTATCCTTGATTTTGTCCCACCAAGTGGTGTTGAAGGGTTTGAGTTCAAGCGTCAGGGACTGCTCGGCTTTTTCGAGGAAGCGCTGGAAGATTTTTCGCGCGTCTTCGTCATTTTCGATGCGGAGTTTAGCACTTTTGATTTCAGAGGCGGAGTAAAACAATTGCGGTGGTCGAGGACGAACCGACTGGGAATCGAAGGGAGCAATTTGAAGGGAGAGTTGCGAACCTTGTGCCTGCTCTTGAGCCGGGCATGGCAAGGCCGATGCGCAGGCAATGATTATTACGCTTATTACGCAACCGCAAAAGCGGTGGACGGCCGTTGGTAACGACCGTCCATCTGTTTGACGTTCAACGCTTGATGACAGACTCAAAACAAAAGGCCTCCATGTTTGGTTTAGACCGATTAAGTTATTAAGGGACGATCTGGAGTTAAAGATTATAAGATTTCTCTCCCGATAAATCGGGATCGAAATGACACAAAAGCTGCGCTCGAAATAACCTAAGAGCCCCTTTCTTCTTCAAGCTCTTCCACTACACTTCTCACAAAAACTGCGAATTTCCATTTACGGCAGTTTCACGAGGCGCATGGCGTCACCGATGAAATAGATGCCGTCGGTTTCGGTTACGTTTTTGGCCTTGATGCGGAACAGGCCGCGGGGGATCTTGTATTCGCCCAGCGATACCCAGCCGCACTTGGCCTGGTGATCGACGGTCACGGTTGTGTTGCGGCGGCCTTTATCGACCTTGAGCACCGCCCCACCGGTTTGGGCCGGTTGGCCATTGGCGCGGATCTCGTATTCGGTTTTATTTGAGGGGGTGATGGTCAAGTTGCCGAGATACGTTTCCACGCGGTAGTTACCGGCGTCGTGAACGCGGAAGGAATAGACGCCGCTTTCGCCGCGGCCTGGATCGGTTTCGTGATGTTCGTAAGTTCCGCCGTAGGCTTGCGGGTCGGCGATTTTCATCCATTCGTTGGTTTTGGTGATGCGTTTGAAGGCATCGATATTGTCGGCCACCACGCAAACCGGCTGGTCGGCGAAGGGATGATACATTCCATCGCGAATCACCGGGTTGGAAATTTGCATGCCATTCAACTCAATCGTCGTGGCACCACCGGCGCTAATAGCGAGGGAATGTTCAGGCTCTTTGGCTTCAACGATCATTTTTGCGCCTTCGTATTGTACGGCAAGGCTATGGACGACGCGGTCGGCCTGGGCCAAGGTTTTACCTTGATAGGTAAGGTGTTGACCGAAGGTCCAGGCGAATTGTTTGATTTGGCCGGTTTGATCCATGCGGACCAGTGCTGCGTCGGCGGCTACCTGACTTTCGGAGTCACGGTAGCGCATTTTGCGATCTGTTTTGCCCAAGGCCAGCCAATCTTTGCCTTTGGGAGTTTCGATTAACAGGGTGTAGGACAGACCGTCTCGCTGGTCATAGCGACTACCGGGAGCGCTTTCAGACCAGGTGATCTTGGGGTGCTGTTGACCTTTGTACGGATAGACGAGAGTTTTGAAGCGTGGATCACTGGTTTTTCGGGTCAAGCGGCAGATGCATGTTTCGGGGAAATCGTCCGATGCAGTCATGCCCTTGGCGGGTTCGGGGCGAATACCTTCGGGATCGCGGTTCATGATGACCACGTTGCCGCCTTCGGAGAAGGTGGTTCGGATAGTTTTCGTGTCGGAGTCGATTTCAGGATTGGGATCGGTGAGATTCCATACCTGCGTCCAATCGGTGTTGCGTTCGGTATCCGCGGAGTCGTCCACGATGAAATAATCGGGTTTGACGAAAAGGATACGCCGACGGACGTGGTTAACCTTATCGAGGTTGGCGTAGCCGAAATGTTTGCCGTCCAGCCAATCGATAGCCTGATTGGAGATCCACTTGTTGGGGCCGGGTTCTCGTTTGGCGTCTTTGCCTTCGGGAACGAGCATAGAATGGATGGAAGATTGCCAATAGCGATCAAAGCCGGCGGGCGGTTCATAATCGTATTGGCCGGGATCGATAATCAGCGGGCGGCCGTAGGCATAGAGGCTGAGGTAGAGCAGATCGAAATGGCCATGGGAGGCAAACCACATGCCGTTATGTACGAACAAGTGGCGGGCATCCTGGTAATCTTCGCTCGGTTGGGGTTCGGAACGCATAATGAAATAGCCGCTCTCGGGATAGACTTTGCCAGCCCGTTCGGGGGGGCGGCCTTTTTCGCCCTTGGTTCCGATCCAGACAAAATCGGGGCGGTTGACCATTTCGCCGACTTCGGCGAGGTCCTTGAAGTTTTCGTACCAAGAGTCGCCGCACATGACGACGTAGCCGTGGGGCTGGGTGGTGTAGGCCATGAAGTCGTACATGGCTTCCACGCGTTTCATGAGTTTTTGGAAGACGTTTTCGTCGAGTGTGACTTCGCCGTCGATATGGTTTTTCAACATGCCTTTTAGTCGGCGGGCGACCATGGCGTGGTATTTGACGGCGGCCTCAGTGCTGACGCCGTCGGTGCGCACGGATTCC
>CAZMVS010000169.1:0-2728 GCA_964569525.1 uncultured Planctomycetales bacterium | reverse complement strand
TCACCTCCACTTGGAACCCCTTCTACATCAGCTCCTTCGGCAGCGCACGCAGCTGGGATACCGTCGCCACCGAAGTCCACCGCGTCTTCCAACAAGTGTTGGCCAAACACCGACCCAAGCCCAAAACACCATTGGCCGAACTCGCCCCCGTCAAAACGCCGTCACCCATTCATGCCCCCATGGAGGTCCAATCATGAATCGCTGGCTGGCAAAAAACATCTTTTGGCCCACCACCGAACGACTCTGCCGCCGCGATACCATGCGCCGCCTGCGCAGACTCCAAAAATCCGATTCTTATACGCAACAGCAAATCATCAACTTACAGGAAACAAAACTCCGAACACTCCTGAAAATAGCCTACGACCACTGCCCGTTCTATCGCCGCCGCTTTGAACAGACCGGCCTCTACCCCCATAACCCGAACCTTGGCTTGAATGATTTATCCGCGTTACCAACGCTTCACCGAGACGACATCCGCGAACATCTAAAAGAAATGACTTGGCACGCCTGCCCCAAAGGAGGCCCCCAACCCTACAGCACCGGCGGCTCCAGCGGCAAAGCCTTGCAGTTCTATTTCGACCGCTTCCGCCAAGCCGCCGACCAGGCCGCCCGCTGGCGCGCCCGCAACTGGTGGAACATCCGCCCCGGCGATACCGAAATCCTCCTCTGGGGCGCACCCGTCGAACTCAACGCCCAACACCGCCTCCGCCAATTCCGCGACGCACTGCTCAACCAGTACATGCTTAACGCCTTCGACATGACCACCGCCACCATGGATAACTACATCGATACCATCCGCCGCTTACAACCCGCCTGCCTCTACGGCTACGCCGGCAGCCTTGCCTTGCTCGCCCGACACCTGCTCGACAAAGGCTTATCCGCTACGGACCTCAACCTCAAAAATTTGAAAGTCATTTTCGTCACCGGCGAAGTCCTCCTTCAACCCGACCGCAACCTCATCGAACAAGCCTTCGCCGCACCGGTCGCCATCGAGTACGGCTGTCGCGACGGCGGACTGCTCGCCCACGCCTGCCCCCAAGGCAATCTCCACGTCCCCGCCGAAAACGTCATCGTCGAAATTCTCGACCAGAACAATAACCCCGTTGCCCCCGGCCAACTCGGCGAGGTCGTCGTCACCCACCTCGAAGCCTTCGCCATGCCTCTGATCCGCTACCGCGTCGGCGACTTGGCCCGCCAGGGCGAAAACACCACCTGCCCCTGCGGCCTGCACTCACCAACCTTAACCGAAATCCAAGGCCGCACCACCGACCAGATCGTCACCCGCCAAGGCAACCAACTCAAACGCATGCACGCCCTCTCCCTCATCTACGTCCTCCGCGAAACCAAAGGCCTCCGCCGGTTCCGTATCACCCAACCAAACCTCGACGAACTCAACGGGGATGTCGTCACCGACGATTCCTTCAACCAACAAACCGAACACGCCGTCATCCAGCAACTCGCCCGCCGCCTCCACCCCGGCGTCAACATCCACATCCACCACCACCAACACCTCCCCCCGTCCCCCTCCGGCAAACACGCCTGCGTCATCTCCCATGTCGCCTGACGTTCGACTCCAACAATTGTCATTTCGAACGAGGCAGTAATGACATTGGTTATTTCTGCCGAAGAGAGCGCTTGTCATTCCGATCCCGGCGCGCCGGGAGAGGAATCTTAAACCTCACAATTACGAACCATCTCAAAAAAGCCCGTCATTTCGAATGGAGAACAAAACGCCAAAGGGCGTTTTGTTCGTAAGGAGAAATCTTAAACCCTCCGGACCGCCCCAGCCTCAACCCCTTTGGACCGCGGCGTCCTCGGCGCCGCTTTGGATGACTTGTCATCCCGAACGTCCCCTGTGTCATTTCGAACGAGTGAAAAACAATCTATGATTGTTTTGAGCGAAGAGAGAAATCATCCACCTCGCAATCGCGTGTCATTTCTCCCGGCGAGCCGGGACCTATTCATCGGGTGAGAAATCTTATATTCTTTTGACTGCGGAGGCTGTGACACCACTTTGGATCCTTCCACAAAAACAAAAGTTCATCCCTTTGCAATGGGTGAGTAAATATACTCAACACCAAACCAGTCTGCAGTGCTGCGCAACCCGTGGTAAAATTCAAATGCCCTCCTGATCGCCTTCTCTGCTGATTTGCCGTGGGGATAATTCAAAATTCCCTTAAATAAAATGGTGGCAATAACTTCCGTAGCGCGTATGATATGAAATGTGCCTATGCCCCAAGCAGGCATACTTTGCCAAGTGTATCAATAACCGGGTCATCATAGTTTAATCGCTTTCTCGTAAACAATGGGTCCAAGATGAAAAACCTGATCTTTAGCTTTACCGCATTCGTAATTTTCATCACCACTATCGGCACAGACCAACCCAAACCGGCTTCTACCAAACCGTTCAACACAACTACGACCCAACCTGCTCCTCCCGCCGGTGTCAAATGCTGGCAGGAAATTATGGATATTAAGCCGTTTAGCAGACCTGGCGAAGACACTTTTAACTATTGGTATGAACTGGGGGTAAGAGCATCTGCCATATTCTGGACCAGGATCGCGGGTCCCGAAGATATGCAGGCCCTAAGTTACTTCATAAGGCAATTCGGACAACACGGCCCTGAAGCAGACGTTCGCTGGATGCTGACGGAGCCAAATATACTATTGCCGGGAATAAGCCCAGATCCACCTTACTCCAAAGCTATAAAAACATTCACAGAAGAGA
>CAZMVS010000168.1:0-9948 GCA_964569525.1 uncultured Planctomycetales bacterium | reverse complement strand
TTGGTGCCCGCCTTGTGCAAGAGGCGGGCTTTTGTGTTTTGTGGGGCCGGGATGAAAAGCGCGGTGGATTATGCAGGGGTTGGGCAGTTTTTAAGATTTTGATTCATGGGGATGACATGAGATTGTAATAAGATTTCTCACCCGATCCGATTAGGGATCGGGATTCGAAATGACAAGGGAGGTCGGTTCCGGCGGACCGGGAGAAATGATAAAGATCGTGGGGTTTAAAGATTTCTCTCCCGGTGCGCCGGGATCGAAATGACATCCGTGTGATCGAGACGGCATGAGAAGGGGAGTATCCAAAGCGGTGTTGTGTATATTTGCCCACCCATGTGATGGATGGGCTTGTTTGTATGAAGGCAAAGCAGGGAAATGATAAAGGTGGTTAAGTACAGGGATTGGTGGGGAAGATCCCTCACTTCGTTCGGGATGACACGGCGTGCCGGTCCCGGCAGGCCGGGAGAAATGACGGATGGGCGTCGATTTGGGGTGAATCGGGGTTTTTTATGGGGTGGGGCGGCTGAAAAATTCATAATTGTTAGGAATTTGTGCTACGCATTTCGGAAAGCATTCCTACAAGAAGACTGACACGATCTTTATGCGCGCAGAATGTCCGGGCTGGGAGTTAGGAGTTAGGAGTTAGAATGCGCGCTGTTTGAATTCCATGTGGTAGGAAGAGGCGTCGTGGCCGGCGCATATCAAAGAATCCAAAGCAGTGTTGGAGCAGGAGACAAAGGATCATCCCCTTTCGGGGGCTGGTTTATTTGGTGTTTTATAATTCCCGGGTTTCGCTGCGCTTCGCCCGGGGTTGAAATGTGTCGTAGGTGACCGCCTTATGCAAAAGGCGGGCTTTTGTGTTTTGTGGGGCCGGGATGAAAAGCGCGGTGAGGGTATAGGAGTTGGAGAGAAAAGGCCCACTCATGTGATGAGTGGGCTTGGGTGTATGAAGGCAAAGCAGGGAAATGATAAAGGTGGTTAAGTACAGGGATTGGTGGGGAAGATCCCTCACTTCGTTCGGGATGACACGCGATTGTGAGATGGAAGATCCCGGTCCCGGCGCTCCGGGAGAAATGACACGCGATTATGAGATGGAAGATTTCTCTCTTCGCTCAAAACAATCATAAATTGTTTTTCACTCGTTCGAAACGACACAGGGGACGTTCGGGATGACAAGGCGCGTTGGGAACAAAATGTCCTGGCGGCATTTTTTCTTTTATTAGAAATGACATTTTACGGAGAAAGATGATGGGCACGAAAGGCTTGCGGAACGGGGCGATTGCGTCGTTTGTGATATCACTCGGTTTGCTTTTGGTCGGCGGATATTACGCGAAGGACAAGGTGCCGCCCGTGCCTGAGAAGATTGTGGTAGGGGACAAGGTCCTGGCGGAGAAGGCGGACATTATGCGCGGCTAGGGTGTGTACCAGCGGTATGCGCTGATGGATCACGGCAGTGTGTGGGGGCACGGAACTTTACGGGGGATGGATTTCAGTGCGGACACGCTGCACCGGATCGGTAGGGCAGTGCGGGACTACAGGGCGGCTGGGGGAAATCCGGATTCGGAAGCCTACGAAAATCTGGAGCGGATCGAGAAGTTGAAGCTGGACGCGGTGGTGGAAGATGAGATCAAGACCAACCGGTACGATCCGGAGACGAAGACGCTGGAGTTGACGGAGGCGGAGGCGTACGCGTGGGAAGAGGTGCAGAAGTACTGGGAAAAGCAGATGGGGGAAGGGAATGCGCGTTACGGTTTTCTGGAGGACACGGTGCCGACGGAAGCGGAGCGGGCGGACCTGGCGAGCTTTTTCTACTGGACGGCGTGGGCGGCGTCCACGAATCGGCCTGATCAGAATTTTACGTACACTAATAACTGGCCGGCGGATCGGTCAGTGGGGAATGAGCCGTCGGCGGGGGCGTATGTCTGGAGTATTGCGTCGGTGTTCGCGTTGTTCGTGGTGTTGGGGATCGTGATTTACGTGGTGCATCGGTACGAGTTTTTCTACGGGCCGGCGAGGGCAGTGGAGGCTTCGTACAAGCTGTTGGAACAGCCGGTGACGCCGAGCCAGCGGGCGTCGTCGAAGTTTTTCCTGGTGGCGGGGTTGTTGTTTTTGGTGCAGATTTTCAACGGGGGGTTATTGGCCCACTACACGGTGCATCCGGGGGAGTTCTGGATCAAGTTTATTGGGGAGATGTATCCGTACAGTTGGGCGAAGTCGTGGCATTTGCAGTTGGCGATATTGTGGATTGCGACGTCGTGGGTGGGCACGGCGATTTACCTGGCCCCGATGATTGCGGGGCGCGAGCCGAAGGGGCAGAAGTTTTTAGTGAACCTGTTGTTTGTGGCGGTGATCGTGGTGACGTTCGGCAGTATGTTGGGAGAGGTATTAGGCATCAAAGGCTGGCTTGGCGACTTGTGGTTTTGGTTTGGGCATCAAGGCTGGGAATACCTGGAGCTTGGCAGGGTTTGGCAGGCGTTGTTGTGGATTGGTTTGATATTCTGGCTGGTGATTGTTTACCGGGCAATGGTGCCGGCGATTGTGAACCAGGGGAAGACGCCGGAGCATCGGTCGTTGATTTTATTTTACGTGATCAGTGCGATTTTGGTGGTCGGCTTTTTCGGGTTCGGTTTGTTGTATGGGCGGGGGACGCATTTGAGTATTGCGGATTACTGGCGGTGGTTCGTGGTGCATATCTGGGTGGAGAGTATATTTGAGTTTTTCGGGGTGGCGGTGATTTCGCTGTTTCTGGTGACGCTGGGTTTGGTGACGGCGCAGTCGGCGTTGCGGGTGGCGTATTTGACGGCGATATTAACGTTCTTTACGGGGATTTTGGGGACGGCGCATCATTATTTCTGGTTTGGTGGGCCGGGGTTCTGGTTGGCCATTGGTGGGGTGTTCAGTTCGCTGGAGCCGATTCCGTTGATCCTGTTGGTAGTTCGGGCGTGGATGGAATACAAGCACATTCGTGAGGCGGGTGGTGAGTTTCCTTATCGCTGGCCTTTGTATTTTTTGACGGCGAGTAGCGTGTGGAATTTTTTCGGGGCGGCGGTTTTCGGGTTTATGATCAACCTGCCGATCATTAATTACTACGAGCACGCAACGTATTTGACGAGTAATCACGCGCATACGGCATTGTTCGGGGTGTACGGGATGTTGGCGATTTCGCTGATTCTGTTTTCATGGCGGGGGTTGGTTGAAGATCGGTATTGGCGTGACGGTCTGTTGAAGTTGAGTTTCTGGGGATTGAACGGTGGACTGTTTTTGATGTTTTTGATCACGCTGTTGCCCATCGGGGTTATGCAGACGTGGTACAGTTACACAGAGGGTGTGTGGTTCAGCCGGAGCGCGGACTTTTACGAGATTCCGACAGTGCAGATGTTGGCGAACTGGAGGTTGGTGCCGGACCTGGTGATTATTGTACTGGGTGCGTTGCCGCTGTTGTTCTTTTTGGTGATTACGTATCCGCGGTTGCGCAAGGTTGGTTCGGAAAGTGAAGCAGTGGCGGAGGAATGGCAGGAGGAAGAGTGAGGGGAAGAAGTTAGGAGTTAAAAGCAAGGAGGAAGGAGCGAGAAGGCGGGGTGTTTGAATTTTGTCCGAACGTCAGAGATTGCAGGGGATCATATGGTTAGAGATTTCTCTCCCGACAAGTCGGTCCCGGCGCGCCGGGGGAAATAACAAGGTGCCGTGAGGTTATAAGATTTCTCATTTCGGTCAAAATGATCCGAGATCATTTCTCCCTCTATTCGAAATGACAAACGCTGTGTGTTTCTGATATTTATCACTTCGGTCAAAACAATCAGAGATTGTTTTTCACTCGTTCGAAATGACATGCGGCGTGTGTTTCCAAGAATTCTCACCCGATTGAAATCGGTCCCGGCGCGCCGGGAGAAATGACAAGGTGCCGTGAGATTATAAGATCCCGACTCGTCGGGATGACAAGGCGCACGTTCAGAAATGACAAAATGCGTAAGGAATGATACGTGTTATGAAACCACTGGGTGCCGAGAGGTTGGAGATTTCTCGCTGCGCTCGAAATGACAGTTAAATGTTCATGATATCGCTGACATGGTATCGGGAGGCGAGGTGGAGGGGGAAGTACTGGCCGAGGGTTTTTTGGTGGGTATGGAGGGCGAGTTGGGGGTCGTTGTTTTGTTCGCTGAGGTGGGAGAGGGCGGCCCATTGGAGTTTTTGGTTGGCGGTTTTGAGCAGGGCGGCGGATTCGTGGTTGGAGATATGGCCGCGGGGGCTGCGGATGCGTTGTTTTAAGGGGAAGGGGTAGGGGCCGATGTTGAGCATATCGGGGTCGTAGTTGCTTTCCAAATAGCAGGCGTCGAGTTCGGGGATGATTTTTTTCAAAGCGGGGAAGGGGTGTCCGAGGTCGGTGAGGATGCCCAGGCGCTTGTTTTCATGTTGGACAACGAAGGAGACGCCGTCGGCCGCGTCGTGCGGGGTGCGGAAGGTGTGCACGATGACGTTGCCGAACTCAATGCGTTCGCCGGAGTGGAAGTGGCGGAGGTCGTGGACCTGGCCGAGGGCGTTGGCGGTGCGGCGGTAGGTCGGCTTGCTGATGTAGATGGGCAGGCCGAACTTGCGTTGGAAGATGCCGGCGGAGCGGACGTGGTCGTTATGGTCGTGGGAGATGATGAGGGCATCGACGTCGCGGATATCGCGGCCGTGTTGTTGCATGCGCAAGGCGGCCTGTTTGCCGGAGATGCCCGCGTCGAAGAGCAGACGGACGCCGCCGGCTTCCACGTAGATGGAATTGCCGTTGGAGCCGCTTTGGAGGGAGAAGGAAAGCATGGGATGATGGTTCCGATTTATTTTTGTGGGGAGGCCGATGGGCGATGCGAAGCGAGGCGGGGAATATACGCGTCGGTGGTGCGAATCGGGCCTCCGTGCCGGGTTATTGTCTGTTCAGTATATGTTAGCAAGGTGGGGGCGGGGCGTCTATAGGATTTGTGGGAAAGGGGCGTGGTGTTCGGGTTTTGCATGAAGGTGGGGGATTGCAGGGGGCCTGAAGCTGGGAAGTCCTGACGAGTCGGTCCCGGCGCGCTGGTGGAAATGACAAAGATCGTGGGGGGGGGAAGATTTCTCTCTTCGGAAAAAATGCTGGTGGCATTTTTCCCTCGTTCGAAACGACATTATGTTCGAAATGACAGACATGCCGGCATATCCGTTTAATAACATACGCAGGTGCATATGTGTTTCATGTTAGTGTGATTTGTTGATGTTTGTTGTAGAGTTTTTCGCTGAGGTTGGTGACGTAGTCGCGGCCTTTTTCGTCGTTTTCCAATTCATTCATCCATTCGGTGGGGATGCTTTCTATGCCGAGGAAGGCGCCGGCGATGGCCCCGGTCATGGCGGCGATGGTGTCGGTGTCTCCGCCGAGGAGAACGGCGTGGGCGACGGCTTCTTTGAAGGACCAAGGTCGTGAGAGGAACATGTAGATGGCGGTGGGGACGGAGTGATGGGCGCGGACGTCGTTGCCGAGGCGGTCGGCGACTTCGTCGAGGGCGGGGTCTTCTTTGAGCAGTTTGGCGAGGGCGGCGATTTGTTCGGGGAATGGGAAGCGGTCTTCGCGGGCGAAGTCGGTTAATTGTTGAATGAATCGGGGGGGATCGAAATTGTCGGGATCGCTATTAGCGGCGAGGGCGACGGCCATGGCCTGGACGGCGGCGCCTTCCTTGCCGAGGGGATGGGTGTGGGTGATGGCGGCGGAGTTTTCGGCGGCCTGGCGGAGTTGTTGGGGATCGTTGCGGTAGAACAGGCCGACAGGGGCGACGCGCATGGCGGCGCCGTTGCCGAAGGAGCCTTCAGGGTAGATGACAGAGGCGGCCTGGTCCCAGGGGGTGCCGATTTTGAGGGTTTGGAGGACGCTGCGGGTGCCCATGCCGTAGCCGCGATCGGGCTGGTAATTGGTGAGGAAGCGTTGGGCGGCGTCACGGCCGTTAAATTTCCCGCAGTGGGTAAGTGATTCGGCCAGGGCGATCGTCATCTGGGTGTCGTCGGTGTAGGTGCCTTTGCCGAGGCGGGCGTCGAGCATGGGGTAGTCTGCATTCCATTGGACGGCGATTTCGTGGTGGGTTTGGCCTTCGAAGGGCATGCCGAGGGCGTCACCGATGAAGGTGCCGAGGAGGGTGCCGGTAAAGCGTGATTTGATGTCAGGTGCGGCCATTGCTCGCTTCCTTTTTATTCAGGCGTAATTATTGTAGGAGGGCGTCAAAGTGGGGCAATGTTGAAAATTTGGTTGGCAGGGGTTGTGGTGATTCAGCAGGACAGGCGGGGGGGCTTCATTTCATGAACAGGGGGTTTTATAGTGGTGGTGGATTACGACGTTATACACGAGGTTTGATTTCATGAAATGTGCGGCATGGGGATGGACGGCGGCGATTGTTCTGGGGCTGGGGGGGAGCCTGGTCTGGGTGTCGGTTCGCGATGTGAATGCGGTGGAGGCGGGCGGATCGGCGGAGGAAGTGGCGGCGACATTGCCGGCGGGTGAGGTGTCGGCTGCGGTAAGGGACAAGGCAAATGATGCGGGAGCGTCGGTGTACACCGGTTCGGGAAGCTGTTGGGAATGTCACAAGCGCTTTCACGAGCTGTGGGCGGATTCGTGGCATGGGTTGGCCATGCAGCCTTTTTCGGAGGATTTTGCCGAGCGGGAATTGACCGGGCAGGATGAGCCCATCGTGATGGGTGAATATGCGTATTGTTTTGATAAAGAGACGGGGAAGGTGCATGAAGAGGGGCCGGGGGGCGAGAATGATTATCCTATTGCGCACGTGATGGGGGGGAAGTACCTGTATTATTTTTTGACGCCGATGAGTCGCGGGCGGTTGCAGGTTTTGCCGGTGGCGTATGATGTGCGTAAGAAGGAGTGGTATGACACGACGGCGAGCATGGTGCGGCATGCGGCGGAGTGGGAGGATGCGCCGTTGAACTGGAAGGAGCGGCCGCTGACGTTTAATACGACATGTTTTGATTGTCACGTCAGTCAACTGGCCACCAATTACGATTTAGCGACGGACAGTTATAAGACGGAGTGGAGTGAGCCGGGGATTAATTGCGAGACGTGTCACGGGCCGGGGGAAGCGCATATTCGGGTATGTCGGCAGGCGAAGGAAGGGGAGGTGCCGGCGGATTTGAAAATTATTCGGGTGAGGGAATTTTCTGCGGAGCAGAATAATTCGCTATGTGGGCCTTGTCATGCCAAGATGCGGCCTATCACTTCGCAGTTTCAACCCGGGGATGAATATTTTGAGCATTATGACCTGGTGTCGCTGGAGCATCGGGATTTTTACCCGGATGGTCGGGACCTGGGGGAGAATTATACGTACACCTTGTGGCGGTTGAGTCCGTGCGCGCAGTCGGGGCAGTTGGATTGTACGCATTGTCATACCTCGAGTGGGCGGAATCGGTTTCAAGGGGATAAGGCGAACCAGGCGTGTATGCCTTGTCATAAGGAGCACGTGCAGCGGCCGGCGGCGCATACGCATCATCCGGCGGAGAGTGCGGGGAGCGTGTGCGTGAATTGTCATATGCCGATGACTCATTTTGCGCGGATGGATCGCAGTGATCATTCGATGCGTCCGCCGGCGCCGGCAGCGACGAAGGCGTTTGGTTCGCCGAATGCGTGTAATATTTGTCACGCGGAGGAGAGTGCGGAATGGGCGGATGGCTACGTGCGGAAGTGGCGGGAGCGTGATTACCAGACGCGGATTGTGCGGCAGGGCAAATTGGTGGAGGCGGCGCGGAAGGGCGAGTGGGAACGGCTGGGGGAGATATTGGATTATCTTCAGGAGGAGGATCGGGAAGAAGTTTACGCGGTGGCGTTGATTCGCTTGTTGGAAGGGCATGAGGATGAGCGGATTGGGCCGGTGTTGCGGAAGGTTTTGCGAGAGGATGGTTCGCCGTGGGTGCGCTCGGCGGCGGCATCGGTTTTGAATCTTAACTTTGGAATGGAGGCGATGCGGGCCTTGCTGGCGGCGACGAAGGATGAGAGCCGGTTGGTGCGGGTGCGGGCGGCGGCGTCGCTGGCGGGTTTGCCGATGCGGGGATTGGGGGAGGACGAGCAAAAAGGTTTGGCCAAGGCGACGGAGGAATATCTGGCTTCGTTGCAGGTGCGGCCCGATGACTGGAGTTCGCATTATAACGTGGGCAATTTTCATTTTGCCCGGGGGCAGTTGGAAAAGGCGTTAGATGCTTTTCGAACGGCGAGGCGTCTTCAGCCCAAGGCGATTCAGCCTTTGGTGAACGCATCCATGGCCCAGGCGCGGTTGGGGAACAGGGCAGAAGCGGAGCAGTTGTTGGTGCGGGCGTTGGAGGTTGATCCTGGAAGTGTGGAGGCGCATTTCAATCTGGCGCTTTTGGCGGCGGAGCAGGAGGATTATGCGCGGGCGGAGGAGCATTTGCGTAAGGCGTTGGAGGCGGATCCGAAATTTGCGCGGGCGGCATATAACCTGGGTATTTTGTTGGCCCGGCGGGATTTGCGGCAGGCGAGTGAATGGTGTGCCAGGGCGGCGGAGCTTGCACCGCAAGAGCCTCGTTTTGCATATACGCAGGCGTTTTATCAGCGGCAAAGCGGCGAGCTGGAAGCGGCGGGGAAGACGTTGGGTAATTTGATCGAGCGGCATCCGGGGTATGTGGATGGTTACTTGCTGTTGGGACAGGTTTACGCGGAGCGGGGTTTGCGGCAAAAGGCGAAGGATGTTTATCAAAAGGCGTTGGGGATCGAGGGTCTTTCCCCGCGAGATCAGTACCGGGTGGAGGCGACGTTAAGCCAATTGTAGGCTAAAGCGGGGCGGTGAGGTTGTTGGGAACGGTTACATTATAGGGTAATAGTTGCGTTTCGGAGAATATAAAGATTTCTCCTTTCGGGAAAAATGCCTTAGGGGTATTTTTCTCTTCACTCGAAATGATAAGGTACGCTAGAAATAACATGGGCGTACGTGAAACGACGCGCGATCGTGAGTTTTTTAGATTTCTCGCTGCGCTCGAAATGACAAAGAGGGGCCGAAATGACAAAGAGGGATCGAAATGATACCGTGCGATCGGGATAACAAAGTGTGCTGGGAATGACGCCGTGATTGAAATGGTGGGAAAGCAAACGGGACCAGGCGGTTAAATGCCCGGTCCCGTTTTTGTTTTTGTCAAGAATTTGTCTTGTTGAATTGCTGCCGGGGACGATTTCTACAGGTCAGGCAGCGAATTTTTTGTGGTTACTGCTTGTTTGTTTTGAACTCCAAGTTGTCGACGTGTTCGAATAGCTTGAAGTTGGCTTCTTCCTTGTTGGTCGCTAATCGGCCGTTGATTGTGTAATTGATGAAGTTCACGTTGCTGATATTGTGCTCGGGATCATGGCCTTTCATACGGCAGGGTGAATCGCCGGTGACCTGGATGTTTTCCAAGGTGATATTTTTGATTTGGCCGAGGGCATGTCGTTTGCGAATGCCCCAGTAGAGAGCACTGGTGGCGTTTTTGATGCGTATATCTTTATAAGTCACGTCGTGAATGGTGGCTCCGTCGCGAAGGAAAATGACCAGGGCACCGTGAGAATGAGCCGCGGTGACGTCTTCGATGGTGATGTTTTTAAATTCGCTGGCCAGTGTTTCGGTTCCGATTTTGATGCAGGACTTGGCGGTGAAGAGCACGCAGTTTTTCATATGAATGTCGCTGACGAGGTCGGCCGTGTTTTCGAACCAGGTAGCCTTTATGGCGAGGCTGTCGTCGTAGGATTGGATCAGTGAATTAGTGATGGTTACATGACGGGAGTTGTCCGGGTCGATGCCGTCGGACCAGTTGCTAAAAATTTTGATATTGTTCACGTTCACGTGATCGGAATGGAAGATGTGCGTATTCCAACCAGCGGCACGGCGGAGGATGATCCCTTCGATGGTGATATTCTGGCTGCGACGGACGCGGATGAGGTTGGGCACGCGGTGATGTTGGACACGA
>CAZMVS010000167.1:0-2970 GCA_964569525.1 uncultured Planctomycetales bacterium | reverse complement strand
ATTGGTTCGAACAAGGTTTGCATGTTGTAACGGGAAGAAGGTTCCTCGAGGGGAATTTTAGGAGATTTGGAGTTACTGGTCATAAATGGTCCGATTCATTTTCCAAGGGCAAGGCATTTCGCCACACGTTTGCCTATTATATTCCGCCGGCAATTGGGGCGGGTATAAATTTCATTCGCGTTCCTGTGAAGACGGTTGTTCGGAGGCAGAGTCCGCTTGTTTTCTTTGTTGAATTTTGGAGAGGCGATCCATCTCGGGCGGTGTATTCCGGTCGGAAGTTGGCTGGTTATGGTCGATTTGTTGTTCATGTCGGTATTGCAGTCGTTGATAATCCCGCCCGCTACCCCAGGCGGAATTGAGGGACAGGAAGCCGAAAAGGACGACCATAAGGGCCAGCCAACCGACTTGCGACCACCACAACAGACCCGCGACGATCAACACGATGCCGATAATTCCGGAAACGATGGTGTCAAGCAGCACACCTATGGGTTTTCCCAGCCGACAAATTCCGGCGGTTGCCATCAACAGAATCCCCCCGATCCGCAGGGTTAAAACGACAATATTTTGGGGTTGATATAAAGGTTTTTGTTGGGCGAGGGAGAAAAAAAACAATCCCACCAAGAGCATCACCGCCCCGACCATGAAGATAGTTCGGGCCAATCTAGCCAGATCGGGATTTTGCAATGGGCCTTGTTTTTCTGTCATACGGAGTCCTTTTCCATGAGGACCTTGCAGCTTGTTGGCCAACATCGTACCCGAGCAAGGCTTATGATGATACTGCAAACGGGGACAAAGTTCGACAGCTGGGGCATGAAATTTCGGTTTTGTACAAAGTCAACCGGGACGGATACTTACAAGAATCTTTGAGCTTTGGAAAAGCCCTAAAAACGGGCCTTTTTTGGGGTTTGCGACGGAATTTCGGCCGATGTTGGACACCTTTGGTAAAGGTTTGGGTTAGGTTTGCCGCTTGGTGATCGCAAGGTATTCAGGCAGTTAAGAGATCAGCCCACCAATCACTTTGGATCACAAAAAGGCTTTATGTCAGGGGTGTTTGGGGGCATCGTTTGGAGTTAAAAGTCGGGCGATTGTTCTTCAAGAAAATCGTTGAATATATCCGAAGTGTAAAAAAAGCAATGTTTTCAGGCATTTTTACTAGACGTGGGCCGCATGAAGATATAACATTTGGGCACCATATTGGGCCAGCGGTCGGCCCAGGTCCATTACAAGGAGGTTGTCATGGCCAAGAGTAAGAAAATGTCCAAGTCGGCCATCGCGTCGGAGATGGCAGAAAGGGTCGACATTACCAAGAAGCAAGCCACGCAGTTTCTTGAGGAGATGGCGGACCTTGCCTACAAAGAGGCGAAGAACGGTTTCACCATTCCCGGCTTGGGCAAGTTGGTATTAGTACATCGCAAGGCCCGCATGGGTCGTAATCCGGCGACGGGGGAATCGATCAAGATTCCGGCCAAGAAGGTGGTAAAGTTCCGCGTGGCCAAGGCCTGCAAGGATTCCGTGCTGGGTAGTACCGCCAAGAAGAAGAAAACCAGCAAGAAGAAGAAAAAATCGACCAAGAAGAAACGACGCTAATAAGTTGGTCGAAGCGCCACGTGCTAACTGGAAATGTTAGCCAGCGAAATTTTTGTTTACAGTTGTGAAACATCCGGCTGTAAACAGTAATCGTCGCGAAGTTCCCCTTTTTCAGATGGGGGGGTTCGCGGCGGTTTTTTATGGGAATAACTTGTGGAGGCATTTACCAGTTACGAATTGCAGTTCAAGAGTCGGGGGCGTCGGCCCGAGCCCGCCGACAGAGGGTGATCAAGTTTTGTACCTGACGCTCCACATCCAGAAGGGGGCGATTGGCTATGATGGATTCCTCCACCACGGCAGCCATTTTACCGATGCCTTCGAAGCCGTATCCGCCACTGACACCTTTCAATTGATGGGCCAAGTGTTGCAGCGTTTGCAAGTCTCCGGCGTCGATAGCCGCTTCCAGATTTTGCACCCGTTGTTCAAGGGCGTTTACATACTCGTGTACAAGTTCGCACATATCCTTATCGCTGGATAAGCTGCTGAAAATCGGGCTATTATCGGCATCGGACATAATGGGTTCCCCTTACTGGGACACGAATACAAACGCATTTAAGGCGGACGAGTTTTTCATAAACGCTATTAAGAGATATCGGCGAGTTCGTCATATGGGGTAAGCATATAAAACACTTGTGGAGGCTTGTTTTTCACATTGCAGACGCGTCCAATAAGTTGGAGCGTTGTTCTTTTGAGAGCCAGGTAATGAGGACGTCGAAGAGAGGTGAGTGTTTTTAAGTCCGGATTGTTCCTATAGAAAACCCGGTCATAAAAATGTCCGGGTTTTTTATTTGTTATTTTATGGGAATTACTTACCGGCGTAATCGATAATGCGTGCGATTTCGCGGCGGAGTTCCTTGCGGTGGACGATGCGATCCACGAAGCCGTGTTCCAGCATAAATTCCGCTGACTGGAAGCCCTCAGGCAGTTTGGCCTTTATGGTATTTTCGATCACTCTTGGGCCGGCGAAGCCGACCATCGCGCCCGGTTCGGCCAAGTGGATATCTCCGAGAGAAGCGAAGCTGGCGGCGACTCCGGCGGTGGTCGGGTCGGCCATTACCACGATATATAATCCGCCGATGTCATCGAGGCGACCGACAGCGGCAGCCGTCTTTGACATTTGCACGAGAGAGATCATGCCTTCCTGCATACGGGCTCCGCCGGAGGTAGTAACGACGACGAAAGGCAGGTTTTCCTCCGCGGCCCGCTCGATGCCGGCGGTTATTTTTTCGCCGACGACAGCGCCCATGGAAGCCATAATAAAGAAGGGATCCATGGCAGCGAGGATCACTGCCCGTCCGCGAATAAAAGCCTTTCCGACTACGACCGCTTCGTATTCACCGGTGGATTCCTGGACTTGTCGGATGCGATCCTTGTATTTCATTC
>CAZMVS010000166.1:0-1651 GCA_964569525.1 uncultured Planctomycetales bacterium | reverse complement strand
TGAGGCCATCGAAATCGGAAAACAGTTCGGCACCCGGGAAACACCTCAATTCATTAACGGCGTGCTGGACGCAATTTGGAAGAATCATCCTGCCTGCCGCGTCGCCCGCGGACAAGAAGGCCGGCCCGCTGAATAACATTCATCGCAACAACACCAGAGGAATCAAATGGGACTTTTTGACCGCCTGAAAAAGGGATTATCCAAGACTCGCAGCAAGATCGGCCGTAGCTTTCGTTCGATTCTGCCTTTCGGCCGCAAGATCGACGATTCGATCATCGACCAGTTGGAAGAAACCATGTTGGCCGACGACATGGGCCCGCGGACCACGATGTCCCTGATCGACGAAGTGCGCTCCGCCTATAAATCAGGAGAGATTAGCGAAACCCAGGAGGTCGTCCCCTTTTTGAAAAAGCGTGTCGTCTCCTATTGGCCCGAATCTGATCGCCAACTCAACATGGCCGAATCCGGTCCCACGGTCATCTTGGCAGTGGGGATCAACGGTTCCGGCAAGACCACCAGTGTAGCCAAGCTGTGCTACCAATTGGCAGCGCAAAATAAACGAGTCATTCTCGGGGCCTGCGATACCTTCCGGGCCGCGGCGGTGGAACAGTTAACCGTATGGTCAGAGCGGCTTGGTGTGCAAATCGTCAAGCATCAGCAGAACGCTGATCCCGGGGCGGTGGCCTACGATGCCTGCGAGGCGGCCATGGCTCGCAAAGCGGACGTGTTGATCTTGGACACTGCGGGCCGATTGCATACCCAGGATCACCTGATGCGGGAGTTGAACAAGATTCACCGAGTCGTTGAGAAAAAAATCCCCGGCGCCCCGCACGAAGTGCTGCTCGTCCTGGATGCAACCATCGGCCAGAACGCCATCAACCAGGCCAAGATTTTCAACGAACATGCTCATATCACCGGCCTGTTCCTGGCCAAGCTGGACGGATCAGCCAAGGGTGGAATCGTCATCGGTATTCGCGATCAGCTTAACATGCCCGTCAAGTTCGTTGGCCTGGGCGAAACCCCGGAGGATATCGAACCTTTCGATCCCGCAAGTTTTGTCGATGCCCTGTTCTCCATCGAAGAAGTGGAAGAGTAACAACCGAGCATAACCTGTTAGCTTTAGCTATTGGCTGATACTACGGAATAAATGGATGACGGCCGGCAAGATTAAACGTGTCGGCCGTTTACTTGTACGCTGCCGCGGATTCCACAAATATTTGGGCCGAACCAAAGGGCATCTCTGTTGTGCTGGAAGCAGAATATAACCACTCGACGCTCCCTGCAGAGACGGTTAAAATCATACATTACTGAAAGAACAAGTATTTCCACAACGGACACGCGCATGTCACCAGCACGACGATTTAAAAACATGTTTTTTGTATCCGGTATGGTCGTAACCATCTGTGTAGCGGGCATATCCGCCTGCCGGGAGGAGCAGCCAGTCCAGCCGCCTTCCTCTGCGGTAGAATCTTCTGCCGATAATTCCGCTGAAAAATCGGAACACGGCGATTCCCGCACGCAACCCGGTGTGGAAATTTCCACCACCACGGATGAGGACAAGCAGGAAAAGCAGAAGGATGCCCCCGATAGTCCCATCGCTTTTCCTCAAAGCGAAGACTTGGAGAATTTGGCCAAAGTCGAGCCGATCCGA
>CAZMVS010000165.1:0-6409 GCA_964569525.1 uncultured Planctomycetales bacterium | reverse complement strand
GGTTTTTGGGGTTTTGCAAAACAACAAAATCGTACCCAATTACCGGGGACTCTTCTATCCTACCCCCTGTTTGCTGAATGCTGTTTTGGACAAGAGTGTGTAGTGATGTAATTTTTCAGCTCTTTTTTGTGCAAATTTTCCCACATCACCGTTCGCCAGATTTCAACTATTTATGATCATTTTAAGTCATCGCTTGCGTTGCCTGTGTGATTTGCTCCCTCTTGTATTTCCCCTTCATTCACTAAAGGATCCCTTACCCCGTGCGAAGTACTGCGATACTCTCCGAATCGCATATCCATATTACCCATATATGTAATATTATTTATTGGTATTCGTGTCTGCTTTGTTTTTGGCCGAGGGATCTTCTTTTTTAACCGTTGCGGTTTTTGTCCAATGGGAAGATTTGTCCGCTGGTTTTTTGATGTGCGTTTTGTTATGAACCGCGTTTGCGGAAGGTAATTTCAGGCGGAAGGTTGTTCCCCGGCCGGCTTTGGTGTCCACTTCAATGCTGCCCTGGTGGGCTTCGATTATTCGCTTGGTCACCGCCAGACCTAAGCCTGAGCCGACGCCGCTGGACTTGGTGGTATAAAAGGGTTCGAAGATGTGCGGCAAGTGTTCTTCGGGGATTCCGCAGCCGTCATCAGCCACTTCGACCAAGACGTTTTGGTTATGCTCGTCCGGCCGGCAGCGGATCACCAATCGTCCACCTTGCGG
This sequence comes from uncultured Planctomycetales bacterium, assembly GCA_964569525.1. Classification (GTDB taxonomy): domain Bacteria; phylum Planctomycetota; class Phycisphaerae; order UBA1845; family PWPN01; genus JAAYCU01. The sequence continues at coordinate 5,695 of CAZMVS010000165.1, read as the reverse complement.
CATGGCGTCGGCGGCGTTCAAGACGAGGTTGATAAAGGCCTGGGCCATCTGCATTCGGTCGGCCAGTGCCTGGGGCGACGGCTGGGGGAAATCGCGAACCAATTCGATGCCGTAACGGTCCAACTTCGGCTGAATGAATAAAGTGGCATCTTCCACGATCTGGTCAACCGGAATCGGCTCCGGATGCACCGGTTCATCGCGGGACATGGTCAACAGGCGATTGACGATCATCTGGATGCGATACAGGCCGTCGTCCATCATGGTCAGTAGTTGGCGGACCTGTTGTTCGTTATCCATGTTGCGGCGGATGATGCGGGTGGAGTTTTGCAGGCCGTCGAGCGGATTATTGATTTCGTGGGCCACGATGGCAGCCAACTCGCCGATAAGGGCCAATTTTTCACTGCGCGTGCAGCGCTGTTTGAGACGGTTTTCCTCTTCCACTTTTTCCTGGAACTGTTTCATTACCTTGTGTAGTGAGGAGGAAAGCTTAATGAAATCGTCGTTGGGCAGGCATTGAATTTCACGTGACAATTCACCGCGGCCCAGGGCGTCGGCGGTTTCGCGCAACTGATGTAATCGGTGTCGAATTCTCCGCTCCCCGACCAAGGCAATGGTCCACGCACTAGCCAACCCCAAGGCGGCCATCACGGCAATGGCCCACCAATGGCTGGGATACAACCAGGCGAATATCGACGCACATAAACATACACACAGTGCATAGGTGAGGATATAACGATAGCGCGGTGTGTAGTAACGTGAGATATGCATAGCGGGATTCATTGTAATAAAAAGCGGACCTTTCGTCTCCCCTAAAAATATATTTAACAAACGGCCGCTCTTGTGCGACTTGTTCGCCGGATTATCAAGGGCTGGTTTTTCGTTACAATGGCTGTTATGAGCAAGCCGAAGACACCACAAAGCAAATGGATTCGCGCGGAACGGCGTTGGACGCGGGAGGAGTTGGCCTGGTTGTGTTCGGAGGAAGGCAGGTCGGTTTGCACAGCAATGGCAAGTGGTGAACGGGCAGATACGCCGGCAGGTGTGGTCCATTGGCGGGAGAAGCTGGAGCCTTGGAAAGTTTCGGCGGCGTGGTCGCAGGTGGAATTGCGTTTGAACGGCAGATCGAAATTCAGGCAAGCGGAAAATATGCTGTTCGATCGTGTCGGGCTTGAGCAAGCCACCGATGAAATCATCGCCATGCACAAGGCCCGGCGTTTTGCAGAGCTTGTTCGGAGCGGGGAGTTGAAGGACATCGCCGATTTGTGTTGCGGGATTGGGGGAGACACGATTGCGTTGGCCGGCGTTGGCAAGACTATTGCGGTGGATCGTTCGCGAATTCGGGTGATGATGGCGGAACACAATGCGGCGGTTTACGGGCATGAGGTGACGGGGATGGTAAATGATGTTGAGTTGCACCGGCCGATGACGGAGGCTGCGCATATCGATCCTGACCGTCGAGCGGGAGGACCGCGTCGGCATCAACTTGCGCAGAGCAGTCCCGGGCCGGAATTGATCGAGAAGATTGTAACCGAATACAAGGGAACGGCGATCAAGCTTTCGCCAGGTGTTCATTTTGAAGAGATACCGACGTTCGGGGAACTGGAATTGATCAGCCACCAGGGGCAGTGCAAGCAGGCGGTGTTGTGGACGGGGAACCTGGCCCGAACGTATCGAAAGGCGACAGTATTGCCCGGCGGGGAATCGATCGATGCGGCATCGGAGGAAGAGATGGTTTGGCCTGAGGCGCGATCTATTGATCCGGGGTGTTACCTGTATGAGCCTGACGCGGCAGTGATCAGGGCGGACTTGGTGGGTGTGCTTGCGCGGCGGTACGACCTGTCGCCGATCGATGAAAAGATTGTTTACCTGGCTGGTGAACAGAGGGTTGAGAGTAGCTTGATGAAAGGGTTCGAGGTTATCGACATGATGCGCTGGTCGGCAAAGAAGGCGCGAAAGTGGTTGGCGGATCATGATATCGGCAAGGTGGATATCAAGACGCGAGGGTTCGCCGCCAAGCCGCCGGACATTCGCAAACATTTTCGTTTGAAGGGAAACAACCAGGCGATTCTTTTTGTAACCCGCATTGGTGAGAAACCTTTCGCCATTCTGGCAACACGTCTTGAACAAAACCAAACGCCTTTTAGATGTAGCCACTAACGGAGCGTATAAACGGGCTGCCGTTAATTTAATGGTGAGCAAATTGGGTTCTAAATGGGTTCAAAATGGGTTTGTTTTCATACCTCCCTTTAGGGTGATTTTGTGTCTTTAGCTTTTGTTATTAAAGCATTTAGTGGCGTTTTTGGAATTGCTTTGTTTTGTAATATTTTTTTCCTTGTTGCGGGGGTGTTGTTTTTGGAAACCCCGATCGAGTCGGGACGGTGTGGCGGTAGCGGGGAGCGTTCCCTTCCGGTGAATCGAACGGGATAAATATCCATAGTGTTGATTGCGTTTTGCGTGTTCATGTCTCGATGCCCCTTTCGTTTATATGTTTTTTCATCCGTGTTTCCATGCGACATAACACTCCACGTGTTCCGGAAAGGGAGGTGGAAAACGGAGCGCAGTGGAAAGCATGAAAGGGATGATGGGGGGAGGAGGGAAGGTCGTGTTTATAAGAAACTTACGTCTATTCTTCGAATTTTTGTAATCAGTGAAGCCACAAGCTTTATTAATACACCCAGCAAGGATAAGCATATGCCAAGGAATCCTATAACCAAACAAACCAGAAAGAATCCGGTCTCCCAGTTGCTCCAATGCACATTCCGGACGGCCAGCGGTTCATAATATCCGGCACTTCCGACAAACCTTGCCGCCTCGAATACGTTCAAGCCGTGATAGATGACCCATAGGAATAACAAGCCAAAGCCGATTACAATCATACCCAGACCAGTAATGGGTAACGATATTTTGCTTTTCACATGGGTATTCATAATATACTCTTAAAGCAAGTAATTTCCTTCTTCATCGTAATTCAGACTACGGGGAAAACCACAGGCATTCCAGACTGCGTCGCATATTGGTTTCATTATTCTAGGAACTTCCGTATCAAGGTTTTCTATTTTAATATCTGGAAGAATTATCGTATTACGGTCTATGGGATGCATTTGCCTTTGATAAAACATTCCTTTATCCAAATAATAACCTTTACATCCTAAAAAAGATAGTATTATCACTACAGGTGTGGAAACGCCTAAATTCTTATATCCTTGTAGATAATCTTTAATAGGTAAGAATAAATATTTTTCAAAATCAGGAGCAAATACACCTTTCCCAGTAATATTATCATTCCAAAACAAGGTCGAACCACTAGCAACGGATTCAATCGTTCCATTCGAAAATAATTGACAATAGCTATAAACTTCCGTCGAATCAGAACCGGGAAGATAAGTCAAAAATCCGTCAATATTATATCGATGATCTATGTGGTTACCCATAATTGGTTTATAATAATTTAGCAATTGTACGTTTTGTGATAAATCAATTTTATTGTTGTTTAAAAATAATGGCAGAGGAATCATATGCAAAACACATCGCTGTAATGACAACAGGGGAACCGGAGTTTCATCCGCTATGATTCGGCCGAGACGTTCTTCTCGGAAGCGTTTGATGCGATCTGCCTGTGACTCGTCGCAAGAAAGGCTGAACGTATTTGATGAACATCCAACTGATATTTGCCTGAAGAGTTTCGGGAATAGAAACGTGAAGCATTCTTATGCGTTACCATATATGGTGAAGCAATGCCTTGGGGAATGCGGAGCAAAATAACAAACTCCTGTTTTTTTTCGTTAACCATGATATCCTTTATCTGCACCTTCAGGCGAGGATCAATACCATAAAGAATTATTTGCTCCAGACGTTGCTTGGCTTGGTCGGCGGTCTCGCTTTGAATTGGTAGCACCTTTCCGGCAACCCCCGTATTCCCATCATCTTCACCTGGCTTTTCCTCTATTCCAAAGATAATATCACCACCGGAGGCATTGGCAAATGAAGATACATCCGCCAGAAACTCTTTTTTCCCCTTATCTAAAGCTTCGGGCAGCTTTCGCTTGTACTCCAATGTTTTGCTTTCGTTTACGGAATTCTCGATCAAGGCATCAATATCAGATTTATCTATATCATCGAAGGTTTTCGGAATCATGGATATTTCTTTTACGAATGAAGGTAATAATATAAAGATATTTATGGTTCAATACTGATCCTATGCACAAGCAAACCAAATGAATTTGGTTTAAGACTTAATCGAATGCTCTTTTTGGCGTTGGGTGTTTTTCCACCAATAGTAGGCAGCATGTTGAACGATCGCGCCAAATCCTATTCCAATAAAAATCAGACCCATGTCGACCGTAGCGGGCGTTTGCCAGGAAAGGCTTTGCGATTCGGGCATGCGGATCAGGGCTTGAGCAAAGACAGCAAACCACAAAAGCAAATTCAGCTCGATCGACAAGAATATAATCCGGTTTGATATTTTGCCGGCCATTTAGTTTTCCTCCGATGTAAATACCTCTATTTGGCTTATGTTAAATTCGTATTGATGGTAACACAGAAGGATATTAATGGAAAGTTAAAATGTTTTGGAATACCAGGTAGAATCCCGGGACATCGGGAGAAATGACAACGTATTCGGGATAACAGGTTGTTGTGAGGTTTTAAGATATCTCTCCCGGCGCGCCGGGATCGAAATGACAAACTTTGGCACACGGCAGGCGCTGTCAAAAATATCCAAAGCGGTGTCGGAGCTGTCGCACTTCAAAGCACAGGTAGTACATTTCCTTGCCGGTTATTATAATGTTATCATGCTAAAGCACTGTTCAAGAAACAGTGACACGCGGCTGATTTAATTGGAAATTACAATCCAAGTTGTAAGGCTCATCGGCGGACGAATAAATTCGTCCGCCGATGAGCCGCAGGAAGAGTCTATTCAATCACATTGCCCGCCCAACTGATCAAGCATTTGCTGGGCCTGGGCAAGAGTTGCAGCGTCTATCTGGCTGCATCCCTGCGCAAGGATCTGATCTGCTATGTCCACCGCTTCGCAGAACACTTCTCTTATGTCATCAAGGTCCGCTTCTGATTGGACTGATTGCATCATAACCATCGCTTCTTGAAGCTTAGCAATATAGTCATCGACGAGCTGGTCGCAGTCGGTGCCGGTACCCGTCATCGGAATGCATCCCGAACCCGCAGCCATGACAATCAAAGACATACCAGCGAGACTGCAAAGAAGCAACAGGCGAGAGACATGAATTTTTCGTCTGGTCATGAGACGTCTCCTTAAAAGCTGTTAATTGTAGAAACTAATCTAACAACACACTATGATGTGAAAGTTATCAAATACGCTTTCACCACAACCGTTTTCATTAATCCGCACAATCCGGATCAGCAGTTTTGTTGTCGCCGCTGCAACAGCATTGGAAAATGCTAACGGACTAGTCTATATACTTATCTTTGTTCAGATCTGCGTTGCCACTGGTGTCTGTCCAAGGAGTGGCTGATCGTGAATAAAGCTCAGAATAATTGTAATCACGTCCTGCTTAATAGATAAGCATACTATATTACAACGCTATTTAGAAGTAGAATAATCATATTAAACCAAGACATGGAGAAAACAAGGCATAACCTTGTGCTAGCGATGGCTGAGCCATTTTGATTTTTTTCTCGTAATTCTAGAGATCATAATGAGTTATGCAGCCGCCGAGAT